>CAYGPA010000013.1:0-27458 GCA_964351535.1 uncultured Planctomycetaceae bacterium | reverse complement strand
CCACGAGCTTGCCGAACTGGCTGCCCCAGTCGCCGATGTGGTTGATGCCGACCGTCTCGTACCCGAGGGCGTCGAAGATGCGCTGCAGCGCCGCGCCGATGACCGTCGAGCGCAGGTGCCCCACCGACATCGGCTTGGCGATGTTCGGCGACGAGAGGTCCACGACGATCGTCTTGCCCGCGCCCTCGTCCGAGCCTCCGTAGGCGACGCCGCCCTCCTGGACGGCGCCGATCACGACGCGCGCGAGCGCGGTGCGGTCGATCGTGAAGTTCAGATAGGGACCGACGGCTTGCACGTCGACCTCGGAGATGTCGCCGAGCTGCTCCGCGAGGTCGGCCGCGATCCGCGGCGGCGCCTTGCGCATGGACCTGGCCAGCGGGAAGCAGGGAAAGGCCAGGTCGCCCATCGAGGAGTCGCGCGGCGTCTCCAGGCGCACCTCCTCGGGAGCCAGGCCGGTGGTCTCGGTGAGGCGCGCGCGAACGCGATCGACGAAGGTCTGCAGGGACATGGGATGGGGCTCCAGCGGGTCGCGAAGCGGCCGAGGATAGCGCCCGCGCGCGCGCGACGAGGCCTCCGCGCGTGGTATCTTCCGCGCGTGCCCGCTCCGCCCTCCGACGCGCGCTCGGCGGTGGCCGAGGTCGTCTCCGTCACGCCCTGCGGCGACGACGGCGCGATCCTGCGCCTGCGACCCGAGACTCCGCTGCCTGAGATCCGGGCCAGCCGCTTCTTCATGCTGCGGCGCGAGGACGGCACGTCGCCGCTGATCCCGCGTCCGTTCTCGCTCTACCGTCAGCCCGGGGGCGACCTGGAGTTCCTCTTGAAGGTGATGGGCCGCGGCACGCGCGCCCTGGCCGAGGCGCCGGTGGGCGCGCCCGTGCGCCTGATCGGGCCCCTCGGCAACGGCTGGCCGACGATCGACGGCGAGGGCGCCCCTTGGGTCCTGCTCGGGGGCGGGATCGGCTGCGCGCCGTTCTACCTCGCGATCCGCCAGGCGCTCGCGGGCATGGACGGCGCGACGCCCGCGGCTCCCGCCGCGATCACCTATCTCTTCGGCGCGGCCAAGGCCGGCATGCTCTACGACCTCGAGGCCGTGCGCGCGCTCGGCGTGCGCGTCGAGCCGGCCACCGACGACGGCTCCGCGGGCTTCCGCGGGAACGTCCTGCAGCTCCTCGAGCGACTCGTGGAGCGGGGCGAGCTCCCCGAACGCGTGCGGCTGCTCGCCTGCGGTCCGGAGCCGATGCTCGAGGCGGTGCGCGAGCTCGCCGTCGAGCGCGAGCTCGACTGCTGGCTCAGCCTCGAGTCGCTGATGGGCTGCGGCGTCGGGATCTGCAACGGCTGCCCCGTTCCGACCGAGCCCGAGGGCCCGCTGGGCGCGTGGCCGAACGCGAAGTGCTGCGTCGAGGGTCCGGTGTTCGAGGCGCGGGCGATCGCGAGCTGTGGCTGAGAGCTCCGGCGCCCGCGGACGGCTCGCGGCGGTCCTGATCGGCGTCTCCGTCGCCGCACTGGTGGCCTGGTTCGTCGCCCCGCGGCTCCGCAGCGACGCCCCGGCCCAGCTCGAGTTCTTCGAGCCGGAGGACGAGAACCTCACCGCCGCCGCCCTCGCCGAAGCGGACTCCTGGCCGTCGCGCACGGGCCTGGTCCGGCTGCGCCTGGACGAGGCTCAGGTGGGCCGCGTCTTCTCGCTCGACCAGCCGCACGTGCGCTACGAGCCGCACACGTGGTTCGCGTACCTGCCGAACCTGGACCTCACCCGTCCGTGGCCCGACGGCAGCGGGCGCTGGCCGCTGCGCACGAACTCGCTCGGCATGCGCGAGGACTCGGACCCCGCGGCGACGGCGCCCGACCTGCGGGTGCTGGTCGCCGGCGACTCACACACCGACGGCGTCTGTCCGAACTCGCAGTCCTTCCCGAACCTGGCCGAGGCCGCGCTCGGAGCGCGCTTTCCCGGGCGCTCGGTCGAGTGCCTGAACGCCGCGCGCGGCGGCTACACGCTGTACCAGTACCTCGGCACTCTCGAGCGCTTCGCCGACCTCGCGCCCGACGTGTTCGTCGTCGCCGTGTACGGCGGCAACGACTTCGGAGAGGCACTGGGCCTGCGCAACTTCTTCGAGATGAAGCTGCGTCGCTCGGGCTCGAAGGCCTATCGCGAGCGCATCGAGCGAGCCAAGGTCGCCGAACCCGAGCTGTTCGGCCAGGCGCTCCTCTCGACGGCCTACTTCGCGGAGTTCCCGAAGCGCATGGAGCGCGCGGCCTCCACGTGCGGGGACGTGCTGCGCGAGATCGCCGCCGTGTGCGCGGAGCGCGCGACCCGGCCCGTCCTGGTCTACGTCCCCTCGGTCCTCGTGACGCAGCCCGACTCCGTGGAGCAGCTCGACGAGGTGCTCGAGATGCTCGAGCTCGACCGCTCGGCGCTCTCCAGCGAGAACGAGCTGGCCGAGGAGCTCCTCGCGATCGCGAGCGAGCTGGGCATCGCGACGTTCGACTTCCGCGCCGAGTTCGCGGCGGCGGAGGAACCGCTCTACTGGCGGAGCGAGTGGCACATGAAGCCCGCCGCGCACGCGCGCATCGCCGCGCGCCTCGAGCCGCTGCTGGCGGACGAGCTCGCGGCGCGCTGACCGGGTGGCGACCGGGTGGCTATTGGGCGGCTGCCGGGCAGGTCCCGGGCCGCGGCGCGATCAGCGCCCCTCGAGCGCCAGGCGGCCCTCGATCTCCGCGATCGTCTGGCGCAGCGCCTCGACGTTGGGCCCCGCGGGGTCCAGCTCGAGCGCCTTCTGCAGGTAGCCCAGGGCCTCGGCGTGCTGTCCGAACCCGGCGAGCAGGGCGCCGAGGTTGTAGTGCGCCTCGTAGCTCTCCGGCAAGAGCGCGCAGGCCTGGTGCAGGGAGACGCCGGCCTTCTGGGGCTCGAAGAGCTGCGCCTGCACCTTGCCGCGCTGCAGGTAGGCGTTGCCGTTCTCCGGGTCGAGGGTCAGCGCGCGCTCGAACCACGGCAGCGCGTCGTCGAAGCGGCGCGAGCGGGCGTGCACGATGCCCAGCTGGACCATGGCCTCGACGTTCTCGGGGTCGAGCGCGAGCGCGCGGCCCAGGAGCTCGCGCGCGGTCGTGTCCTTCCCGCTCTCGGACGCTGCGATCGCGCGCCAGACCAGCGTCTCCGGCTGATCGGGCCGCGCGTCGTCGGCGCGCGCGAAGGCATCGGCGGCCCGCTGCCAGTCGCGCCGACGTACGTGGAGCTGCCCCAGGTTGAACCAGCCCTGCGAGAGCTGCGGTTCGATCGCGACGGCGCGTTCGAGCTGCTCCTGCGCCTCGTCGAAGCGCTGCTGGTACAGCAGCGCGGTCCCGAGCCCGAGCAGCGCCTGCGGCTCGTCGGGAAAGCCGATCAGGACCTGTTCGAAGATCGCGCGCGGAGTCTCGAAGTCGCTGACGGCCTCGTCGACGCCGCGCCAGAAATAGCACCAGCCCTGCCCGACGTTGGCGCGCAGGCGGTCGTCGGCCGACGCGCCGTCCGTCTCCAGGGAGCCGACGAAGGAGCGCAGCGCGCGGTTCAGCCAGTCGATGTCGTGTCCGCGCTGGTAGTGCTCCAGCTCGAGTTCGCCCAGCATCCACAGGCCGCGCGCCGCGCCGTCGTCCGCGGTGATCGCCGCGTGGATGCGATCGTCGAGCGCGGGCAGCTCCGCGAAGCCCGGATGCGCGCGCAGGCTGGACTCGAGCAGGTCCATGGCCGGTCCGAGGCGTCCCGAATCGACGAACGCGCGCGCCAGGGCCGCGCGATCGCCGGCGCGCACGATGTTCTCGTTCGCGTCGGCCCAGGTGAAGAAGCTCTCGGCCGTCTCGACGCGACCGAGGCGCGCGAGCACGAGGATCCGATCGCGCTCGGCGCGGGCGCGCGCCGCGCTGTCGGGCGGCAGCACGGACAGCGCGGCCTCGAGCTCGGTCAGCGCGGCCTCGTCGTCGCCGGCCTCGAGCGCCAGCGCGGCGCGGTCGAGGAGGGCCTGGTCACCGCCGTCCTCGGAGCATCCGAGGGCGACGAGGAGCGCGAGCGCGATGCGGTGCGTGCGTGCCATGGCGGAGGAGCGCGAGCCGCACGGAGTGTAGTTTCCCGCCGCCGTGATTCGAGGGGGCGATCGGGCTCAGGGGTGGATGAAGAACTCCGCCCCGTCGGTCAGGCCGTCCTGGAACGCGTCGACGCCGGGGTCGCGGTGGAGCCACTGTGCGTTCACGCGCTGGCCGACGATCAGGCTCGGGTCGGCGCCGCCCTGGATGCGCGCGTTGAAGTTGACGCGCAGGACGCCGGTGCAGGGCGGCAGCCCCGTCGAGCCCGAGCTCTTGGGCGGCAGCAGTCGCGTCAGCGGCGCCTTCACGCACAGGCGGCCGTTGTGGAAGGACAGGTTCGAGCGGCCGCTCGTGCCGTACAGCAGGATGCCGAACTCCTGGGGGACGACGTTCGAGCCGATCAGGCGGAAGGGGTCCGGGTCCGTCGCGCTGGGCAGGCCCATCGTGCTCATGAAGGGCACGCAGCCGAGGGAGTTCGCCTTGCCGGTGCAGTAGGTGAGCGTCTCCATCCCCTCGGGATCGAACGGGTACGCGTTCGAGAGCGCCGCGCCTCCCGCACCCGGGATGCGCACGAGCGCGTCCCCCGGTCCCGTTCCCGCGGGCAGCGGGAACTCGATCGCCGTACCTCCCGCGGTGGAAGAGAGCCCGGCGACGACGAGAGGGGTTCCGTCCCCGCCCACGTTCGGCAGCCAGACCTCGTTGTCCGTCGGCGCGAACCCAGCGCCCTGGATGTGGACCAGCGCGGGTCCGACGAGCACGGCGTCGATGCGAGGCTTGCCGGCCGCCTTGGGTCCGTACTGGAACTGCATGCCCGCGATGTCGTCGGCCTCGATCGAGCGCGCGGCGACGGGCGAGACGGAGGGCGACATCGAGGCGTTCGCCACCGTCGAATGTCCGAGCCCCAGGGCGTGGCCGTACTCGTGCACCGCGACGCCTTGGAGGTCGAGCCCGAGCAGGTCCGCGCCCGGGCCGTCGTCCCACACGAACTCCTCGCAGAAGCGAATGCGCCAGCCGCCGCCGGGCGAGACCTCGGTGAAGGCGAACATCCCTCCGCCGCAGCTCGTCAGGGCGGAGAACACGTTGTCGCCCGGGCCGCCGGGGCCGGGAGCGTCTCCCTGCCAGGTGGGGTCGAAGTTGGCGCAGCCGTCCCCGAGGTTCGGCTGGGTCGGGTCTCCGCCGCCGGAGCCGTGCGGCAGGCTGCCCCACTCGACCGTCGCCTTCCAGAGGGCCAGCTCGGCGCCCGTGAAGCCGGGGAAGTCGGGGTGGGCGGTCGTGTTGTCGTTCGCCGAGGCGTCGGCGAAGTTGTCGAAGACGCGCACGTCCCGCTGGTCCAGCCCGAGGGGTGGTCCGGCGATGACGAAGGCCAGCGAGTTCGAGGGAGCCAGCAGGGAGACCGCAAGGGCCGCCGCGGCGCCGGCCGGAGCGAGGGCCAGGAGCTTCACGGAACGTACCTCCTCGCGCGGTGGGGTCCGGAACCGCGCCGATCGAATGTTCGACGAGCGTGGTCGGACGCGAGTTCCGCCGGGATGGGGGAGAGTTGCTCCTTCCCGGAAACGAGCGAGGGCCCGCGACCGTTGCCGGCCGCGAGCCCTCGCGCATGTTCTCCGACCCGGTTCAGGGGTTGATGAAGAACTCGATCCCGTCGGTCAGACCGTCGTTGAACGAGTCGACGCCCGGATCGCGGTAGAACCACTGGGCGTTCACCTGTTGACCCGTCGTGAGCAGCGGGTCGCCGCCGCTCTGGATCACCGTGTTGAAGTTGCGGCGCAGCTCGCCGGAGCAGAAGCCCGAGCCCATCGTTCCGGCGCTACCCGAGTTCTTCGGCGGCAGGACGCGAATGAAGGGAGCCTTCACGCACAGCGTGCCGTTGTGGAAGCCCAGGTTCGACGAACCGTTGGTGCTGTAGATCAGAATGCCGAACTCGTCCGGCATGATGTCGTTGCCCTGGATGCGGAACGCCGACGTCAAGGTCGCGCTCGCCAGCCCGGTGTAGCTGATGAACGGCGCGCAGAAGTTGGTGTTCAGCTTGCCGCTGCAGTAGAGCGTCGGCGGGGTGCCGGAGGGGTCGAACGGCATCGCGTTCGACAGCGAGGCGCCGCCGGTTCCCGAGGGGGTGTTCTTGACGAGGATGTCGCCCGGGCCCGCTTGCACAGGCACGTTCACGAAGATCACGGAGCCGCCCGCGGCCGAGCCGACGCCCGTGACCTTGACCGGGTTGCCGCTGCCGCCGGTTGCGGCCTGCGTGAACCAGACTTCGTTGCTGGTGCCGAAGTTCGATCCGGTGATGGTGAGCGAGCCGAGGCCGCTGATGGCGTTGATGACCGGCTTGGAGGCCGAGGCGACGCCGTAGATGAACTGGACGCCCGCGATGTCGTCCGAGTGGATCGAACGACCGCTGATGTTGCCCGCACCGGTGGAGGGGCGCATCGTGGCGGAGTTGTTCGAGCTGTGGCCGAGGCCGAGCGCGTGCCCGTACTCGTGCGTCTGCACTTCCTGGAGGTCGAAGTTGTTGCCGCCGGGAATCGACCCGGGGCCGTCTTGCCAAACCCATTCGTCACAGAAGCGGATGCGCCAGCCGTTGGCGATCGGAGTCTCCGTGAAGGCCAGCGTGCCGGTGCCGCCGCAGCTCGACTGCGCCGACACGATGTTGTCGTTCGTGCCGCCGATGCCGTTCGCGTTGCCCTGCCAGCTGACGTCGAAGTTCGCGCCGCCGTCACCCAGCTGAGTCTGGGTCGGGTCCCCGCTGCCGTCGCCGTGGGGCATGCTGCCCCACTCGACGCCGGCCTTCCAGACGGCCAGCTCGGCGCCGGTGTAGCCGGGGAACTGGTCGATCTCGACGGTGTTGTTGTTCGCCTGCCCGTCCGCGAAGTTGTCGAACACGCGGATGTCACGCTGCAGCGTGCTGAGCGCGCCGCCGATGGTCGTGAACGCCTGCGAGTCCTGCGCCGGAACGAGGATGAGGGCGGCCGCACCGAGCGCGGCGCCGGGGAGAATCAGGTTCTTGATCTTCATGGTATGTCAGCGCTCCTCGTTACTTCTTCTGGCGGATCTGGGCCACTTGGGCTTCGAGCGCAGACATCTTGGTGTTGTTGCGAATGGCGTAGCCGTCACCGCGACCGAGCACGACGGGTTCGTCGACGCCCGGAATCGTCTGGTACAGGCCGCCGTGGGCTGCGAAGAGCACGTTGCCGCTGACGTCGCCGCCCATGTTGTCGGAGTGCTTGTAGAAGACCACGACGTCGTTGCCGATCTCGGTCTCGGCGTCGGTCGGGGCCTCGGAGTTGTAGACGCCTTCGGTGTCGTTGACGAAGCCGCCGTGGTAGAGCACGTCGACCGTCATCGCGGAGCCGTCGAAGCACGAGGTGCCGGAGACGGTCAGCCTCGTGAAGTAGAGCTCCGGACCGTCGACCGGGTGGTCGACGCGGAACACGTGGCGTCCGACGATCTCACCGGCGACCGCGTGGTCGCAGCGCGAGACCATCTGGTCCATCGTGAGGCGCTCGATCTGCGCCCCTCCGAGGACCGAGGCCGCCAGGAGGGCGGCGGTCGGCAGGAGAGCCTTGGAGAGAGAGAGTTTCATGGAAATTCGCTTGTCCTTTCGGGTCGGGGTCCACCACCGGGACCCACCGAAGTTCCCTCTACGCAGCCCGCGTGGGGCGGGGGCGGCTGCCGCAGGAGCGACTGGGAGGCCACAACGCGGCCGTGGGAGGGCCGGGAAAGGGTTGTGGCCGGGGCGAGGGGAGAGTTTCGGCCAGGCTTTGAGGGGAGATGGACGCAGAGAAGTCCGACTATAGACGTTCCTCGGCACGGTCAGGTTCCATGGGATCCCGGGCTGGGCTCCCAGGTCGAAGGCTAGCCCGGACCCGGGGCCCGGGTCGGGCCGATCCGATGGAGATCGGGCCGATTCGAGGGACGTGGAGGGGGATGGAAAGGTCTTCTGGGACCTACCGGACCCGAGCGGGAGGGCCTCGAACGATCTTCTTGGCTCCTGCGTGCCCCAGCGTTCCCCAGGAGCGTTCCGGGGCCCTCACGCCGGGTCTCCGGGCCTCGGCGGAACGGCGCGTCGAAGATCTGCAGGGGATCCAAGGCGCGTCGAGAATCCAGCGCACCTAGTGGTCGTGCCCGTCGCCTTGCTGATGACCCTCGTGGTCGTCGAAGCTGTCCGCCGGCGCGAAGCTCGGCTCGATCGGCGGGAACGGGCCCGCGCCCAGGTAGACGCGCATGCCCTCGTCGTCGGGATGGGCCTCGAGCCAGGCCTCGACGCGCTCGCGCGCGCGCGGATCGCCGGCGCGGGTCAGGGCGATCGCGTACAGCCGGTCGAGGTCCGGGCGCTGCGGCTGGATCGCGTAGATCGCGTCGAGCTGCTCGACGGCGCCCTGCGGATCCTGCGCCTGCAGCATCGCGTTCGCGCAGGCTGCCCGGATCCCGAGGTCGTAGGGGTTCTCCTCGATCACGCGCAGCATGCGCCAGGCGGCCCGCTCGGGCGCGAGTCGTTCGAGCTCCGCGCGCGCCAGCTGGCGGTCGAGCTCGGGCCACGGCGCACCGGCATCCGCGAGCGGTTCGACGAACTCGAACACCTCGCCGATCTCCCGACGCTCCACCAGCAGTCGAGCGAGGTCCTCCCAGAGGCGCCGCACGCTCCAGTCGTCGATGTTCGAAAGCGCGGCCGCGGACATCGTCGCGAGCGCGGCGTCGTCCACCTCGGTCGACTGCGCGAGCGTGTCCCACGGAGAACTGTGCCGCTGTGCCGCATAGTGCGCGAGGAGCCCGCGCGTCAGCGCCTCGAGGTCCGTTCCCTGCGCGCCCGTCGAGAGGCGCTCGGCCGTCGCGACGCGCGCCGCCGTCAGGCGGAAGAACTCGCGCTCGCCGAGCCACTTCCAGGCGCACGGCTTGCGCACGCGGGGTCCCGTCGGGACGGGGTGCGGAGCGTCCGCGGGGAGCTCGCCCGCTTGCGCCAGCACGCCGACGTTCAGACCGCCGAGCGGGTCGGCGTGGACCAGCACGGCTTCGCTCCACGTGCGATCCGCGACGTAGGAATTCGGAGGCAGCCAGGCGACGGCGACGGTCTCCGCCGGAACGTCCCACGGCGGCAGCGTCGGCGGAGTGCCGTCGACGGGCGGCAGCAGCACCAGGTCGTAGCGACCCGCGGCGACGCCCTCGAAGGCCTCTCCGGGCGCCAGGATCAGACCCGGGCTCGACGGCTTGCGGCCGAGCAGCGCGCGCTCGAACGCGGGCATCCGGTCGTGCCACGTTCCGGTGCGGTCGACCTTGGCGGCCCCGAGGAACTGCAACGCGCCGTCGCGCGTCGCGTCGAGCTGGCCGACCAGCAGCACGCGCGGGGAGCGGCGGCGCTCGGGCGGCAGCAGGAGGCGCGCGGCCTCGAAGAGCTTCTCCTCGACGCCGGCCATGCGCGTGTTCGGCGTCAGTTCGCGCCGGTTCAGCATCAGGACCTGGCCGCCCCGGGGGGAGTTCTCGATCGTGTACACGCCCTCGGCGGTCTCGACCAGCAAGCTGGGCTCCGGCGGAAACCGCTGCCAGGGCGAGAGGAAGTTCGCCTCGGCGTGGAGCGGCAGGAGCCACGCCCCGACGCTCACCGCCACGCCCGCCCCGAGGCCGGCCCAGCGCGCGCGACTCGGCGGCTGCGTGTCGTTCGCGGAGCCGGAGCGCGGCGCGCGCTGTCCCAGGAGTCCGAGCGCGCCACCCGCCGCGGCGAGGCCCAGCGCGAGCGGCAGCAGGCGCCGCGTCGCGAGCTCGAGGTCGGGACTCGCCTGCGCTCCGAGGTGGTCGAGCGCCGGCACGGCGGCGGCCACTCCCGCGGCGAGTCCGGCGACGAGCGCCAGGCTCGGCCCGCGCCCGCGCAGCCCCGCGAGCGCCGTCCCGAGCAGCAGCCCGGGCGCGATCCACGCGCGCGCCGCGACCAGGCCGTCGGCGCGCAGAGTCCCCACGAGCGACAGCTCCAGCCCGTAGGCCTGCAGGAAGCGGTCCAGCCCGTCCCGGCCGGAGAGCGGCTGCAGGGCCCACAGCCCGACGAGGCATCCGGCCGCGCCCAGCCAGAGACCGAGCGGCAGCGCGCCGCGTCCGAGGCCCGAGGTCAGGCGTCCGAAGGCCAGCGCCCCGACCGTCGCCGCGGCCAGGAGCACGAGCGCGACGACGCGCAGCTCGTCGGGCTCGCCCAGCGTCAGCAGCGCGACCGGGCGCCACAGGGCAGAGATCCCGAGGGCCAGACCGCAAGCCGCGACGAAGACCCCCCCGAGCTCGATCGCACCGGCGCGGTTCTGCCGGTTCGACTCTCCCGACCCCATTCCGGCGAGCAGCGCCAGGAGCAGCGCACCGGCCGCGGCCACCAGCACCGCCGCGAGCCGGGACTCGAGCGAGAGCCACGGGCCCAGCACCAGCGCGTGAGTCGCGAAGCCGAGCACGGTCCCCGTCGCGAGCAACGCACCCGCCGAGGTCGTGGCCAGCCCGCGCGAGCAGCGCGTCAAGCCGGCCGCGATCGCACCGAGGCCCAGCAGGGTTCCGAGGCGCGCCGACCAGGGCCCGAGGGCCGGCATGTCGTGGGGGGAGGACCAGGGGGCCACCCGCAGCAGCGACAAGAGCACGCCCGAGACGTAGCCGAAGAGGAGGTTGCGCATGGGTCCGAGTTCCGGCGGGCAGCCGCAGAGACTACGCGCCGCTCCCGCCCCGTGCGAGCGCTCGGCGCGGGCGGCCCGCGGCCTCAGGGCTCCGCCCCCGGACTGACTGGGTTGCGTGTGGGATCCCGCGCCGGTGCCCGCCCAAGGCCCTGGCGGAACGGCGCTTGCACGACGCGACCGGGTGGCGGGGTCTCGACGGGGCGCCGACGGCTGCAAACTCGCTCGGCTGCAGGAGATCCGGCGGGCACCCGCGCGGGATCCCACACGCAACCCAGTCAGGTCGGTCGTGCCTCGGCCGTACACTCCTGCGCGTGTCCGGTTCCGAAGCCGAAACCCTGCGGTCCGCCCTGCTCTCCTGGTACCGCGCTCACCGCCGCGAGCTCCCCTGGCGCGCGACGCGCGATCCCTACGCGATCTGGCTCAGCGAGGCGATGCTGCAACAGACGCGCGTCGAGACCGTGATCCCGTACTGGGAGCGCTTCCTCGCGCGCTTCCCGACCGTCGCGCAGCTCGCGGAGGCGCCCGAGGCCGAGGTCCTGGCACTCTGGAGCGGGCTGGGCTACTACCGGCGCGCGCGCGCCCTGCACGCGGCGGCGAAGGAGGTCGTCGAGCGTTTCGGCGGGCAGCTGCCGGGCTCGGCGGACGAGCTCAGGACTCTGCCCGGGGTGGGGGACTACACCGCCGGCGCGATCGCGAGCATCGCCTTCGACCGGCCCGCGCCGCTGGTCGACGGGAACGTCGCGCGCGTTTTCTGCCGCCTGTTCGCGCTCGCGGGCGACCCCGCCAGCGGCGACGTGCGCCGCCGGCTGTGGGCGGAGGCGGCGCGCCTCGTCCCGACCGCCGGGGGGGCCGGGGACTGGAACCAGGGGTTGATGGAGCTCGGCGCGACGATCTGCACGCCTCGCGAGCCCCGGTGCGATCTCTGCCCCGTGCTTCGCTCCTGCCGCGCCCACGCGCTGGGTCGCGTCGATCGACTGCCCACGCCCAGGGTCCGCCGGGCGGCCGTGCCGGTCGAGCTCGAGCTGCTCGTCGTGCTGAGCAGGGGCCGGCTGTTGCTCGAGCAGCGACCGCCGGGCGGGCGGATGGCGGGTCTCTGGCAGCTCCCCACGCGCGAGGTCGGCGGGCCCGACGACGGGCTCAGCGGTCTCTTTCCCGACCGTTTCACGAGCCTGCCCGGGGCGCCCGCCGGCCCCGCCGGCGCCCCGGCCGAGCCTCTCGAGCCGCTGGAATCCGGAGCGCCCCTCGGCGAGCTGAGACACGGAATCACCCACCACCGGATCCGTGCGGGCGTGCGCGCGGGCCGCTGGCGGGACCGGAGGCGGGTCTCCGCGCCGTACCGCTGGTTCGCGCCCGCCGCGCTCGGGGAGCTCGCCACGACGGGAATGACGCGCAAGGCGCTGCGCGCGGCCTGGTGGCCGGCGGTCGAGCCCGCGCCATGACGGAGCCTCCTCCGACAGGTATCCTCGCCGCCCCGGACACCAGGAGAGCGCCATCGACACCCGAACAGGAACGCAAGAGGCCGCGAGCGCGGAGGCCACCGACGCCGTCACCCGGCCCGCCGCGGGAGAGCGGCTGAGCGCCTCCGGGGTGACGATCGTCGTCCCCGTCTACAACGAAGAGCGCGGCGTGGAGCCGGTGGTCGAGCGCCTCTCGGCGCTGGATCTCGGCGTGCCGGTCGAGGTGCTGCTCGTCAACGACGGCTCGACGGACGGCACCGGGCCGATCCTGGAGCGCCTCGAGCGCGAGCACGAGCTCGTGCGCGTCGTCAAGCACCCGGTGAACCGCGGCTACGGCGCGGCGCTGAAGACCGGCTTCGCGGCCGCCGCGAACGAGATCGTCGTGATCACCGACGCCGACGGCACGTATCCCGAGGACCGCATCCGCGACCTGATCGCGTGCATCGACGACGGCGCCGAGATGGCCGTCGGCGCGCGCGTCGGGGAGAACGTGCACATTCCGCTCGTGCGCCGGCCGGCCAAGGCGGTGCTGCGCGGCCTCGCGTCGTTCCTGGCGGGAACGCCGATCCCCGACCTGAACTCGGGCCTGCGCGCGTTCCGGCGCGAGCTCGTGCTGCAGTACCGCCCGATTCTGCCGGAGGGGTTCAGCTTCACGACCACGATCACGCTGGCGTCGCTGACCAACCACCACCGCGTCGACTACGTGACGATCGACTACGCCCACCGCGAGGGCAACTCGAAGATCCGCCCGATCCAGGACACGCTCGGGTTCACGTCGCTGATCATCCGGACGGTGCTCTACTTCAACCCGCTGAAGGTCTTCTACCCCGTCGCGCTGTTCCTCGGCGTGCTGTTCGTCGCGCTCCTGATCTACGACATCTTTTTCGGGAAGGACATCGGCGACAAGACGGTGGCGCTGTTCTTCGCGCTGCTGCAGGTGCTCACGGTCGGCCTGCTGGCGGACCTGATCGAGAAGAAGTCGCGGCTCTGACCGCGGGGCTTCGAGCGGCCTCCCCGACGACGGCGCGGTCTCGACGGCCACGATCGTGAGGTAGGCTCCCCTCGGGCCCGCGACCGGCCCGCTCCCTCCTTTGAAAGCCGCGCTGCGTATCCTGCTCTCGACCGCGCTCGCGGCCCTGCTCCTCGCCCTGATGGCGATCTGGGGCGACGTCGGCTGGAGCGACTTCGCCGACGCCTGGCGCCGGCTCTCGCCGTGGACGTACGTCCTCGCGCTGGGGCTGCACCTCGCGGTCTACAACCTGCGCGCCTGGCGCTATCGAATGCTCCTGCCGGCGGAGTCGCGTCCCGGCCACGCCGACGTGCTGGCCGTTGCCGCGGCGCACAACATGGCGACCTACGTCCTGCCCGCGCGTTCGGGCGACGCGTCGCTGCCGGTGTACCTGCGCGCGCAATGCGACGTGCCGCTGCAGTACGGGCTCGCGGCGCTGGTCGTGTCGCGGTTGCTCGACCTCGCGACGCTCGCCGCGGCGCTCGGGCTGGTCTGCGTCGCGCTGTCGGGGACCGATGAGGGCGAGCTGCCGCGCTGGATGGCGGGCGCCGGCGGGATGCTGCTGCTCGCCGGGCTGGCCGCGCTGCTCGTCGCGGGCCGCGCGGACCGGCTCGTGCCGCTCGTTCAGAGGCTGCTGCGCGTCACCGGACTCGCGCGCACGCGGGTCGGCACGGCGCTCGAGCGCGTCGCGGGAGACACCGCGACGGCCCTGCGCACCGCGGGGCGAGGCAGCGTCCTCGCGCGCGCGGGAACGTTGACGGTGTTCGTGTGGCTCGGGCTCTTCCTGATGTACGCCGTGCTCGCGCGCGGCTTCGGTCTGTCGACCGACGTCGACTTCGTGCAGGCCACCTTCGGGTCGGGCATGGCGATCCTGACGAACCTGCTGCCGATCAACGCGATGGCGAGCTTCGGGACGCACGAGCTCGGCTGGGTGTTCGGCTTCGGCTTGATCGGCGTCGAGCGCGACGTCGCGCTGTCGACCGGGCTGAACGTCCACCTCGTCCAGGTCCTGAACGTGTGCCTGCTGGGCCTCCTCGGCCACCTCTCCATGGGCGCCCTCGCCGCGCGCCGCGCGTCGAATCGAGCCGGCTGAGCCCGCGGCGGGCGACCGGGCGGCCCGCGGACGCTTCCCCGACACTTTCGCGGGATTCGCGTGACGTTCGGGCGTTGTAGGCTGAAGAACGCTCCGTGCGCACCGAAGAGCTCGAGGACCTGTTCGAACGCTATCGCTCCGAAGGGGACGCGGACGCGCTCGAGCAGGTGTTCGACCGCGCCGCGCCCGAGGTGCTGCGGATCGCCCACCACCTGGTGGGGGACGCCGAGCTGGCCGAGGAGCTCGTGCAGGCGACGTTCGTCGCGGCCATCGAGAACGCGGCGTCCTACGATCGCGGGCGAAGACTCGTCCCGTGGCTGCTCGGCATCCTCGCCAACCGGGTTCGACGCGCGCACGCCGCGTCCGCGCTCGCGCCGGATCCGCGGCGGCTGCGGCGACCGGAGCCCGCGGATCCCGCGCAGGAGTCGGAGCGGCGCGAGCTGCGGCCCGTCGTCGACCGGGCCCTCGCGAGCATGCCGAAGCCGTACCGCGAGGTCCTCGTCGCCCACCTCGTCGACGGCCGGCGCGCGGCGGACATCGCGCGCGACCTCGGGCGCGCGCCCGGCACGGTGCGCATGCAGATCCTGCGCGGACTCGAGCTGCTGCGCCGCGCGCTGCCCGCCGGGCTCGCTACCGGCGTCGCGGCGACCGTGGGGGCGCCGCGCGGCCTCGCGGCCGTGAAGGTCGCCGTCCTGAAGCACGTCGCGGGGCCGAGCGCCGCGGCGGGTCTCGCCCCGCTCACGGCTCCGCTCGCACTCGGAGGAATCGTCATGTCGGTGAAGGCCGTCGCCGTCTTCGTGGGCGCCCTCGCGGTGCTCACGGGCTCGTGGTTCGCGCTGCGCGACGCTCCGCGGAGCGCGGAGGTCGCCCTGCCCGATCGCGATCCGACGCCGCTCGCGGAGTCCTCCTTGCGCGCCCTCGACGGGGGGAAAGACTCGGACGCGGCGCCGCGGGAGACGCTCGCGCTCGGGGAGGCTCGCGACGCCCGGGCGGACGTGGAGCCGGCGGACGCGGACGCGACCGGTGCGCCCGGCTGGTACCTCGTCGGGAGCGTGAGCGGACTCTCGCCGGGCTCCGACCCGAGCGAGGTCGTGCTGAACGTGTTCTGCCACGACGTCGACGGGCCCGCCGACCCCGCCGCGGCCGGCGCGCACGAGGACGGTTCGTTCGACGTCGACCTGGGCGACCTGCTGAGCCTCCCGGGGCGGCCCTCGCGCGACCTGTTCGTCTCCGCGAACCACCCGCTGCACCTCGTGGCCAACGCGATCGTGCACGTCGAGGCCGACGCGCTGGAGCGCGGTCGCGAGCAGCGCGTCGAGCTGCCGATCGACCTGACCCTTCAGCCGGCCGCGGGTGTCGACGGCCGCGTCCGCCCGCCCGCGGGCTGGGCGCTCGACGCCTTCGAGGTGGGCCTGTTCGCCGTCGGCGAGGACGGCGAGCCCGCCCTCGAGCCGCTGCGCTCCACGCCGCTCGAGCCCGACGGCCGCTTCGAGTTCCGCAAGCGCCGGCCCGGGCGCCACGTCGTCGTGGCGACGGCCGAAGGGCTCGCTCCCGCGGTCCTCGCGCTCGAGCTGCGCGCGGGCGAGATCGTCGACGCCGGAACGCTCGAGCCCGCCGCCGGCGGAGCGACGCTCGCGGGTACCGTCGTGCTGCCCCCCGGGGCGCCGCGGGCGGGCTGCCGCGTGCGCGCGCGCAGCCTGGAGCTGACCGCGGACGAGCACGACGAGCTGTGGCGCGGACTCCAGTGGAGCGACGGAGCGGCCCGCGTGCGCGAGCAGCTCGCGACGACCGACGAGACCGGCGCGTTCGAGCTGACGGGCCTGACGCCCGGCGAGTACGAGGTGCGGCTGGTCGGCGTCGACCACACCCTGATCGCGGAGCCCACCGTGCTCGCGACCGCTCCGGCGGAGGGGCTCTTGCTGGGCGAGGACCTCGGCCGGATCACCGTCGTCGCGTCGTCGGCGGGCGAGCCGGTGCGTCACGCGCACACGAGCTTCTCCGACCTCGAACAGTCGTTCTCCACGCTGACGGGCGACGACGGTCACGCGGTGGTCTACGCGCCGCTCGACCGGGGCCTGGTCGTCGAGGTGCGGCGGCGGGACCTCACGCCGGAGTCCCGGGAGCTCCCGGCGGAGGATCGCGTGCTCGATCAGCGGCTCGACTTCGAGCTCGCGCCCGCCGGCGATCAGCGCGCGACGCTCGTGCTCACGCCGCGCTTCGCCACCGAGCACGGACTGGAGCGCATCCAGGTCCACCTGCAGCCGCTGGGGTCCGGCGCGAGTCGCGGCGAGGACGTCGTGTTCGACGGATCATGGTTCAAGATTCGAGACGTCGTGCCCGGCCGCTACCGCGTCGACGTCGAGCCCTTCGAGGAGCGCGTCGGGCCGACGTACGAGACCTACTGGTACCTCGAGTCCTTCGAGATCGAGCTCCTCCCCGGCCGCGAGCATCGCCACCCGCTGCTGGGCCAGCTCGGCGGCCGGCTGAGTCTGTCGGTGGAGGGCGTCGACAGCAGCGACCTGCCGACCTCCTTCCGGCTCCAGGACGCGGACGGGACAGAGTGGCCCGTGCGCCTCGTGTCGACGAGCTTCCGCGACAACGTCATCCGTGTCTCCGCCACCACGGGCGAGTTGCTGCTGGGCGAGGAGATGGTCGCGTACCCCAACCTCCCGCCCGGCCGCTACGCGTTGAGCGCCGAGGTCGAGGGTTACGCCCCGATCGCCCGCAGCCTGGACGTCGTCCCGGGGCGCACGACCGACGTCACGCTGCACCTCCGGCGGCCGTGAGGCGGCGCACCGCGGCCGGGCGCTCTCACGAGCTCCACACCTCGTGCGCGTCGACGACCACCCACAGCCCCTTGCGCTTCTTCAGGCGCACCAGCTTGCCCTCTCCGCAGCGCGGCCCGCACAGGTAGCCGACGAGGCACACGGCCTGCTCGAGGTGCCGGTCGAACCCGACGGCCGACAGGGTCCAGTAGCCCTGCGCGCCCTGCGCCGCGCGAAACTGTGCCCAGGCCTCCTCGGGCGGGAGCCCGTCGAACAGCGCGTCGAGAGAGGTCGCGTCGACGCTGCGGAAGGTCTCCCCGAGCGCGGCGCAGCGCACCGGCGGATCGACGGCCTGCGCGGCGTTGAAGCTCTTCATCAGCTCCTCGGGAATGCCGGCCGCGGTCTCCGGCGGCAGGGGCGCCGTGTTCGTGTCGATCACGACGAGCCGCGAGCGTCCGATCTGCGTGAGCCCCGCGACGGCGGAGGCGTACACGTCGACGATCTCCGAGCACGGGGCCGCGTCCGCGCTCCCGTCCGGTCCGCAGGCGGCGACCGCGGCCACGGCCAGCGCGGCCCAGACGGTGCGCGTCACGGGCGGCGGCCCTCCACGCCCTCGAGCTCGATGCCGTGCTGCTGCAGGAGACGAGCCGTGAGGCCGGGACCCGGGGTGACCTCGCCGGCGACGCAGGTGTCGCGCACGCCGCACGAGGGGCTGCGCTCCTTCAGGAACGCGCGCCGGATGCCGTGCTCGTTGCACGTCGCGAGCGCGTGCCGCGCACCCGCGACGAAGGCCGCGGTGACGTCGCTTCCCGTCTCGGTCACGACGCGTCCGCGGCCGTCGAGCACGGCGGAGGCGTTCTCGGCCTCGATCCAGGCCGGTGGCCGGGGCGTGGGGAGCCCGCCCGCCTCCTCGGGGCAACACGGCACCGCGCGGAAGCCGCGCGCCTCGAGCTCGCGGCGGAGCGCGGCGTCCGCGTTGGCGCCGCCGTCGAACCGGCAGGTCCGCCCGAGCAGGCACGCGCTGACCAGCACGGCCTCTCGCTCTTCCTGCGGCGTGGCCATGCGCTCAACATACCGAACGGCCGCCCGTGGTCTAAGATGAGCCCATGGTTCCCAAGAAACGAGTTCTCGTCCCCCTCGCAGAGGGTTTCGAGGAGATCGAAGCCGTCACGATCATCGACGTCCTGCGCCGCGCGGACGTGGAGGTGACCGTTGCGGGCCTGCAAACGGGCGCGGTGACCGGCTCGCACGGAATCGCCGTGCGGACCGACGCCGACTGGTCCGACGTCGACCCCGAGCCGTTCGACATGATCGTGCTGCCGGGCGGCATGCCCGGAACCACGAACCTCATGGAGGACGAGCGGGTCCTGCAGGCGGTGCGCGACCTGCACGCCCGGGGGCGCCCGGTCGCGGCGGTCTGCGCGGCGCCGATGGTGCTGGCGCGGGCAGGGGTGGTGGCGGGAATCGACGTGACCTCGCACCCCTCCGTGCGCGACCGCCTGGGCGACGCGACCGTGTGCGACGGTCCGCGCGTCGTACGCGCGGGGAACGTCATCACCAGTCAAGGGCCGGGCACGTCGCTCGAGTTCGCGCTGGCGCTGGTCGAGGAGCTCGTCGGAGCGCCGCGGGCCGCCGACCTGCGCCGGGCCATGATCGTGGCGGAGGCGTCTTGAACCTCTACGAGGAGATCGTGCGGCTGCAAAAGGAGGGCGAGCCCTGCGCGCTCTGCACCATCGTGAAGACGGAGGGTTCCACGCCCGGCAAGGAGCGCATGAAGATGCTCGTGCGCGCCGACGGCAGCTTCGCCGGCACGGTGGGGGGCGGCTGCCTCGAGGCCGAGGTGCTCGAGGCGGCGCTCGAGTCGATGCAGGACGAGCGTCCGCGCAGCCTGAAGTTCTCGCTCAACGAGCGCGACTACCCCGACAGCGGCCTCCTGTGCGGCGGCCAGCTCGAGATCTTCGTCGAGCCGATCACCGAGCCGCGCCTGACGCTGTTCGGCGGCGGCCACGTCTCGGCGGCGATCACGCGCGTCGCGCGGTCGTGCGGCTTCCACGTCACGGTGGTGGACGATCGCGCGCCGTTCGCGAACGCCGAACGCCACCCCGAGGCCCACGCGACCAAGGTGGGCTCCTTCGACGAGCTGGCGCGCGCGATCGCGCCGGCCGAGGGGCACTACCTCGTCGTCGTGACCCGCGGCCACGACCAGGACGGCGACGTGCTGCGCGCGCTCCACGACAGCGGTTGCCGCCCGCGCTGGCTCGGCATGATCGGCAGCAAGGCCAAGCGCCACCAGGTCTTCGAGCAATTGCGCGCCGACGGCGTCAGCGACGAGTTCCTGGGCCGCGTGCGCACGCCGATGGGCCTCCCGATCGGGGCCCTCTCCCACGAGGAGATCGCCGTCAGCGTGCTCGCCGAGATGATCCAGGTGCGCCGCCTGGGGCGGGACGCCGAGGGCCAGGCGCGCGACGGACGCCCCGTGGAGGCCCAGGCCGGCGCATCGCCGAGTGGTTCGGCCGGGGCTTCGGCCGGCGCGCGTTGACACCTCCGCCGAGCCGCCGATAACCTCCCCGGCCCTCCACCCGAGGATTCCGCCCTCCACCCGGCGCCCCGTTCCACCCCCTCGCCGGGTTACGGCCGTCCGCCTCGGGGGTATCGCAGGTCTCCCCCAGGGTCCAGCCGGCCAGTCCGGCCCGGGCCGGACGCACAGGAACGCACCCATGAAGCCGCTCACGATCGCTCTGACCCTGGCGCTCTCCGCCGCGGTCGCCTCGGCCGACACGATCTTCATGACCGACGGCACCTCCCTCAAGGACGTGACGGTGGTCGAGGAGGGCATCCTCGAGGTCACCTACCGCCCCGACGGCAAGACCTCGGAGAGCAAGGTCAAGTCCGAGAAGGTTCTCACGATCGAGTTCTCGCGCAAGCCGAAGGACGTCGACGAGGCCGACGCGGCCATCGACGACGGCAACCTCGGCGACGGCGTCGGGGGGTTCCAGTCCTACCTCGAGGCGATCGAGGGCGGCGAGCGCGCGCGCTACAAGTGGGCCCCCGCCTACGCCATGTGGCGCCTGGTCGAGGTGCACCAGAGCGTCGGCGACGCGTCCGGCGTCGTGAAGTTCACCGACCGCCTCATCAACAAGGCGCCCGAGACCCGCTACGTGCCGCAGGCGTACCTCGCCAAGGCCCAGGCCCAGAGTCAGCTCGGGGATGCCGGCAAGTCCGAGGAGACGCTGCTCGCGCTGCGCAAGCTGATCGACGACAAGAGCCTCTCGCAGCGCTGGCGCCTGGACTGCGACCTGTCCCTCGTGCTGCTCGACTCGAAGCTCACCAACGACCAGAAGCGCGATCGCATCCTCGAGATCGGCGCCGAGGCGGGCTCCGACTATCCGTCGGTGCGCGACCGCGCGCGCGTGGCCGAGGGCGAGGCGTACCTCGGCAGCAGCAAGTTCGACGAGGCCCTCGAGGTCTTCAAGGGCATCACCGCCGATCCGACGGCCGACGCCGCCACGCTCGCGGGCGCGTACGCGGGGGCCGGCGAGTGCTACTACCAGCAGGCCGTCACGCTCATCAACGCGGAGCAGGATGCCTCGGCGGTCGTCGAGGAAGGTCTGCTGGCCTTCCTGCACGCGGTCTCGTTCAAGGAGCAGGCCCAGTACCGGCCGAAGGCCCTGCTCTACTCCGGACGCCTCTTCGACCTGAAGGACGACGACGAGAGCCGGGCCCGCGCGAAGCGCATGTACCGCGCCGTCTTGACGGAGTACCCCGACTCGCCCTGGGCTCTCGAGGCCAAGAAGTTCTAGTCGGCCGGTCGTTCCGCCGAACCGGTCCCGCCGCGGGCGGCTCCTCCCTCCGGAGGAGCCGCCCGCGCCCGTTTCACCGCGCTCGGCCTCGAGCACGACCGCGGCGGCCGTCCGCGATTCGACCGAGCGTCGGGGCCGCGCGCGGACGCCTCGGGACCGTTCCCCGTTCCGCGCCTCGGCTTCGAAGCACCGGTTCGTGCCCAGCTCCGCCCCGGCGCCACGCCCCGCCGATCTCGGGGTCCCCTGGCACCGACCGCCCCTCGCGGCGCCCGCTCGCCGGGCCTCCGCGCTCCGCGTGGCGACGGTCCCAGGAGGCAGAACGAGGTGGAAGCGATCCTCTCCGCGCCGCGCGTCGAAGCGACCGGCGCTTCCGTTCGAACGGACCCCCGACACGATTCCCGGAACGGTCCGGCTCGACTTCGCTGGGACGGGCTCGAAGAGCTGCGCCCCACGCTGCGGCGCTACCTGGCGCGGCGCTGTCGGGACGCCGGCGAGGTGGACGACGTCGTCCAGGAGACGATCCTGAGGGCGGCGCGCTACCGCGGCTCGCTGGCTCACCCGAACAAGCTCCAGGGCTGGGCCCTGCGCATCGCGGTGAACGTCCTGCGCGACCTGCGGCGGCGCGAGGAGCCGCTCGTCGGCGAGCAAGGCGACGAGGTCTTCCTGGAGATCCCGGACCGCGATCCGGCGCAAACCGAGGCCGACGAGGACGCGGACCTGCGGCTGGGCCGCTACCTCGTACCCCGCACGGCGGCCCTGGAGGTGCTGCGCGGTGTGCTGCTGGGGCTGCGCAGCGACGAGCGCCACATCCTGGCCGCCTACTACGGACCCGGCGGCGGGACCGAGCTCGCGGCGCTGCAGCTCGCGATCCCGCGCGAGCTGGTGAAGGTCCGCGTGTTTCGCCTGCGGCGGCGCGTGCACGTCATGCTGCGCCGGCGCCTGGCGCTCGCCGGCGACGTGTGGGTCGAGCGATGAGCCCGCCCTCCACGACCGCGGGCATGGCGGATCGTCGGACGGTGCGACGTCGGCTCCGACGAGGCGCTGCGCTTCTCGCGCTGCTGCTCGCGGGAGCGCTGGCGCTCGCGCCGCCGCCGCGCTCCCCGTCTTCCTCGGGGCCGACTTCGCGGACGCCACCGGTGGGCGTGGTCGTTCGAGAGGCGCGCGGCGCTCGGCGGCACGAGCGCGAGGGGCCGTCCGACGCGCGCTGGCGCGCGGCGCAGCGCGCGCGGGCCGTCGCGCTGCGTGCACCCGAGCGCGAGCGCGAGGCCGCGCGCCGTCGCGCGCTTGAGGCGCTGCGACCCTTCTGGGACCTGCAGCACGCACCGCGCGATACGGGCTCGCGCAAGCGCGCCGCCGAGGCCGCCTTCCGCTCGGGAGAGCTCGCGAACTGGCTCGGATCGCGGAATGAGGCCCTTCAGGCGTTTCGCGCCGCCGCGCAGTGGGGAGCTCCCGGTGGGTTCGGAGGACGAGCCTGGCTCGAGCTGGGGCACGTCCACCGCCGCGCGCGCCGCTTCGAGGAGGCGCTCGACGCCTACGCGCGGCTCGTTCACGAGCGCGAAGCTCCGGCCACCCGTCGCGACGAGGCGCGTCTGTGGGCCGGACGCCTGCACGCTCTGCGCGGCGAGACGGACACCGCGCGGCGTCTGTGGCGCGCGTGCGCGGAGGGTGCCGAGGATCCCGTTCAGCGCGTGCGCGCCTGGGACGAGCTCGTGAACGCATGGGTCGAGAGCGGCGACCTGGAAGCCGCCGCGGGTTGCCTCGCGACGGCCTACGCGCGGCTCGGTCCGCTGGCCGACGAGCTCACCGAGCACGGCGCGCGCGTCGACCGGGCGCTCGGTCGCATGCGCTGCACCGCGCGTCTCGCTCAGGCCGTGCGGGAGCGGCGCGCGTCCCGCGTCGCGTCGGGTTCCGCGGGACGTTGACCCGCGACGGAGCACGTCGCGCGCGCCTCCGTCCCGATCCTCGGTCGCGTCGGCGCGCGTTCACGAAAAGAAGTGCGGCACCGAAAAAAAACAGCCGAGGAACATCTGTGACCTCCCCTCGGGGAGAACTTTCGTATATGACCTGACGAACCATCGCGGCCGACCGCTCGCAGCACTTTCGTTTCGAGCTGGTCGCGATCGGTCCACGACATCAAAGGGCGGTTCGACACCCAACCGGGTTCGGGCCGCCCTGTCGTGCTCTCAGGCTCCCCGCTCGCGACGTGCTCGCTCGATCTACGTGGGCTCGAGCGGGCTTTCCGCGTCCGACCGGAGTCAACGGGGGCGGAATCGGCTATGCCGTATCGCGTGCGGATCGAACTGCGCTACGGACGCGGCCGGCTGGGCCTCGAGGTACCGGAGGAGCGGGTGGCGGGCGTGCACGCGCTGTCGCCGCCGCGCGGTCGCGGCGCCGGGACGGCGGCCGGCGACCCGGAGGCCTCGGGAGGCCTGTCGGCGGCGCTGGAGGAGCTCCGCGCCTGCGGCTGGCTCGACGCGGCCACCGGGCGCCGGGTCGGGCTCCTCCTGTCGGACGGCACGCGCGACGATCCGCGCGAGCTGCTCTGGCCGGCGCTGCGCACGGCCCTCGCGCAGGTCGCGCACGTGCGGTGCTTCCTGTGCACGGGCACCCACGATCCGGAGTCGCCGGAGAACGTCGAGCTCGCGCGCCGCACCCGCGCCGCCTTCGAAGGGGCTCCGTTCGCGTTCGAGCTCGACGTCCACGACGCCCGGCGCGCGTCCTTCGACGAGTTCGGCGTGACCGCGCGCGGCACGCCGGTGCGCGTCCAGGCGCGGCTGCGCGAGTGCGAGCTCCTGCTCGTGGTCTCCGACGTGAAGCACCACTACTTCGCGGGGTACTCGAATCCCGGCAAGTGCGTGGTCCCGGGCCTCGCGGCGCGCGAGACGGTGCGCGCCAACCACGCGCTGGCGCTGGACCCGGGCTCGGTCGCGGGTCGCCACCCCTGGCATCCCGATCCCGCCTGCCGCGCGAATCCGCTGGCGGAGGACCTCGCCGAGGCCTTCGAGCTCGCGGTGGGCGAGCGCCGCCACGCGGCGCTGTGCGTGGTCTCGTCGAGCTCCGCGGGACGTACCGGGGTCCTGTGGGCGGGAGCCGGAGCGACGGCGGAGGTCGCGGGCCGGGCGATGGTCGCGGCCGACGGGATCGCCGCGCGCACGGTCGACGCGGCGCGCTACCTCGTCGTGTCGGCGGGCGGGCACCCGCTCGACGAGAGCCTCTACACGGCGCAGCGCGCGCTCGAGCTCTCCCGAGCGGCGCTGCAGCCCGGCGGCGAGGTGCTGTTCCTCGCCGAGTGCGCAGGCGGGATCGGCCCCGAGGGGTCGCGGCCGGGGTTCTTCGATCGCCTGGCGGCCCCGCTCGACGACGTGCTGGCGAGCTTCGGCGGGGAGTACGTCCTGTACTCGCACAAGGCCTACAAGTTCGCGACGTACCTGCGCGCGGCGGCGGCGGTGCACGTGACCTCGGCGCTGCCTCCGGACGAGCTGCGGCGCGTGCACCTGCGGCCGGCGGCCGACCCGCAGGCGGTCGTCGACGGCTGGCTCGAGCAGGCTCGACCCGCGGACCGCGTGGCGTTCGTCCTGGACGGGTCGAAGCTGCTGCTGCGTCAGCGGCCGATGCCGTAGTACGTGAAGCCGAGCTCCTCGAGCTGGCGCCGGCTCCAGATGTTGCGGCCGTCGAAGACCAGCGGCGACTTCAGGCGCTCGCGCAGGAGCTCGAAGTTCGGATGGCGGAACTCGTTCCACTCCGTGACGATCAGCAGCGCGTCCGCGCCTTCGAGCGCGTCCATGGGCTTCTCGGCGTACTGGATCTTGTCGCCGATGTAGTGATCGCGCGACATGTCGGTGGCCTCGGGGTCGAAGGCCGTGACGGTGGCGCCGGCCTCCAGCAGCCGCTCGACGATCGCGAGCGCCGGAGCCTCGCGCATGTCGTCGGTGTTGGGCTTGAAGGCCAGGCCCCACATCGCGAAGTGCTTGCCGCGCAGGTCGCCGTCGTAGTGCTTGCGCACCATGTCGAACAGCAGGTGCTTCTGCCGCTCGTTGACCTCCTCGACGGCCTGCAGCACGCGGAACTCGTAGCCGTTGTCCGCCGCGGTGCGCACGATGGCCTTCACGTCCTTCGGGAAGCACGAGCCGCCGTAGCCGATGCCGGCGAAGAGGAAGCGCGAGCCGATGCGGCCGTCGGTCCCGATGCCCTTGCGGACCAGGTCCACGTCCGCGCCGATCAGGCTGCAGATGTTGGCGATCTCGTTCATGAACGAGATGCGCGTCGCGAGCATGGCGTTGGCCGCATACTTGGTCAGCTCGGCCGACGGGACGTCCATGTGGATGATCGGGCTGCCCGTGCGCACGAACGGGGCGTACAGCTCGTCCATCGTGTCCGCGGCGCGCTTGGACTGCGAGCCGACGACGACGCGGTCGGGCTTCAGGAAGTCGTCGATCGCGGCGCCCTCCTTCAGGAACTCGGGGTTCGAGACGACGTCGAACTCGTGCTTCGTGTTCTCCGCGAGCACCGCCCGGACCTTCTCCGCGGTACCGACCGGGACCGTCGACTTGTCGACGATCACCGTGTAGCCGGTCATGTGCTGCGCGATCGACTTGGCGGCGGCCAGCACGTAGCTGACGTCGGCGGCGCCGTCCTCGCCGGGGGGGGTGCCCACCGCGATGAAGGCCACCTGGGCGTCCTTCATGGCCTCGGCGTAGTTCGTCGTGAAGCTGAGGCGCCCGTCGTGGACGTTGCGCTTCATGAGCTCCTCGAGGCCCGGCTCGTAGATCGGGACGATGCCCTCGCGGAGCTTCTCGACCTTCTTCTCGTCGATGTCGACGCAGACCACGTCGTTTCCGGTCTCCGCGAAGCAGGTGCCTGCTACCAGTCCGACGTAGCCCGTTCCAACGACCGTGATGCGCATGAGGGGATTCGAGAAGCGTGGGGGGGGAGGGGGTACCGCCGGTTCGCCGGGGGCCAGGGGGCGGCATTGGAATCGGACTCGGCGGCGTCCCCGCTCAAGCGCGAGGCCTGGAAACCCCTGGCGGGGCCGGCCGGGTCGCCCTCGGGCCCTGCGGTCCAGGGGACGGCTGGAGCCCGAAGGCGCGGAAGGATACCGTGGGTCCCAGCCCTTGGAACCCGCAGGCTCCGAAACGCCGCCTCGGAAATCGTTATACGGGAGGCGGGGATCGCGAACGGCGGCCGGGGGATCGCTCCGGGCTCGAATCCCGGCTCGACCTCGGCTGGAATCGGGCGATTAACTCAGTGGCTAGAGTGCCTCCCTTACAAGGAGGAAGTCGGGGGTTCGAATCCCTCATCGCCCACCGCCGCGGCGCCCTCGCCGGCCCGCGCGGCCGTCCCTGTCCGCCCTCCGCCGCACGGGCCGCCACCGGCGCCCGCTCGCGTCCGCGGGGGATGGGATTTGGGATACGCTTTGCAGTTCCGCGCCTGGCCGCGAGGGCCGGGCGACCCCTCCGATCCCCCCCGACCTCCTCCTTCCCGTGATGACGATCCGCAAGCTGGCCCGCAGCTCCGCCGTGGCCGCGACCGCTCTCCTGGCCGGCGCCGCCGGCCTGACCGGCTGCGACCAGCTGGACGTGTTCGGCTGGTTCGACGACGACAGCGGCGGGGGAGCGCTGTTCATCCCCTTCGGCACCTCCGTCAGCGCGGCCTTCGGCACGCCGATCGTCACGCGCGGGAACCTGGGGATGTACCTCGCCAGCGAGGCGACCACGGGCGCGGCGGGGCGCGACCTGAACGGCGACGGGGACACCGCGGACCAGGTCGCCGTGCTCGTCAGCGGCTCCGCCCAGTCCACGATCCCCGTGGCGACCGAGAGCTTCCAGCTGACCCGCTTCGCGGCCTACCTGGTCGTGGACGAGGACAAGGACGGCCGCGACTGGAACTTCGATGGCCAGACCGACGACCTCGTGCTCCTGGTCTCCGCGGGCGGGGCGGCGTCGTTCGTGTCGGTGCTCGACGTGGCCACGGCTTCGCAGTCGTTCGCGACCGAGGACCGCTTCTACTTCAAGAACGTGCCGGTCGGCGGCCTGATGCCGGGCGAGACCGACCTGCTCTACACGACGGCGTTCACGCCCGGGTTCCCGCAGCGGCTGCTGAGCGCCGACGCGACCAACACGCTGGAGCCGACCGTGTTCGCCTCCGACGAGGGCCTGGCGTTCCTCGCCCAGGACGAGGGCACGGAGGGCCGCGACCTGAACGGCGACGGCGACCTGAACGACGGCGTGGTCGTCGCGCTGCTCGAGGAGCGCGACCCGACCGCCATGGTCGTGAACACGGGTCTCGCGGTCTCGAACGCGGGGACGCCGGTGCGCGCGATGTCGCGCGGCGCGGGCGACTGGCTCGTCGGGCTGCTCGTCAGCGAGGCGCGGCAGGGCGGCACGAACTTCAACACCCCGGGTGCGATCGACCTGGGCGCCGGCTGGCAGCCGAGCCAGTGCTCCGGCCTGGGCGACGGCGACACCGGCGACGACGTCCTGCACTTCCTCGAGTACGCCGCCTTCGTGGCCGACCCGGTGACCAACCCGCCGCGGAACACGGGCCTGGTGGGCGTGAACCGGATCTTCGCCGTCCCCGGCGCCGCCGGCTCGCCGGGCTACGTCGGGACCCTCAGCGACGAGCCGGACGAGGGCAACTGCTCGCTGAACCGCGATCC
>CAYGPA010000012.1:14231-27611 GCA_964351535.1 uncultured Planctomycetaceae bacterium | reverse complement strand
TCTCGTTCAGCGCCTTGGACAGCATGAACGCGCTGTTGAACGTGATCTGCAGGCCCGTCGAGAACACCGGATCGATGAAGCCGGCGCTGTCGCCGACCAGCGCCCAGCCGTCGCCGACGTGGCGCTTGGAGGAGTACGAGTAGTCGACGGCCGAGCGAAAGTCTCCGACGCGTTCGAAGCCCTCTTGCTGGACCCAGTCGCTCAGGAACGACGTGCCGGAGATGAACTCGTCGAAGAGCGCCTCGAGGGGCACGCCCTTGCGCTCCTGCATCGAGTCGCGCGACAGCACCACGCCGATCGAGCACAGGTTGCGTTCGATCGGCAGCCACCAGGCCCAGTCGCGCCCGTTCTCGTGCACGCAGAGCTTGAAGTGGATCTCGTCGTCGCCGTTCTGGAAGTCGAAGTCGCCCTTGAAGTGGCCGAAGATCGAGACCTTGCGGCGCAGCAGGTGGTGGTTGTGGCAGTTGCCCGGCAGCTGGCGGTTCAGCACGCAGGCCTGACCCGACGCGTCGAGGATCCAGCGCGCCGTCGCGCTGTGAGCCTCGCCGTCCGCGCCGCCCGTGCGGTCCTGCCACTCGACACCGACGGCGCGGTCGCCCTCGAAGACCACGCGCTTGACCGCCTGCTCCTCGCGCACGTCCGCGCCGTTGCGCCGCGCGTTGTCCATCAGGATCTGGTCCAGCTGCTTGCGCGGCATCTGGAAGGCCCACGGCAGGTGGCCGTCCTCGTCGCGGCCGGTGTCGGGGAAGTAGAGCTTCTTCGAGTGGTCGTGCAGCACGAACTCGAGCCCGCGCTTGCGGATGTAGTTGACCTGCTTCAGCTCCTCGTAGACGCCGAGTTCCTTGAAGAGGTCGGTTCCGAAGGCGGTGATCGACTCGCCGATGTGGAAGCGTGGGAACTTCGCGCGCTCGAGCACGAGCACGTCGCGTCCCTCGCGTGCGAGGACAGTCGCGCACGTCGATCCGGCGGCGCCACCGCCGATGCTGATCACGTCGTGGTCGGTCTTCATGGGTTTCTCGTTGCCGGGTCGAGCTTCGAGCCAAGCGTAGCGGATTCGGCCCAGGACGCGAGTGCCTCGGCGACGTTCGCTGCGCAGGGAAGGGACAGGAGGGAGAGGTGGTCTCCCGCGACCGAGACGACGCGCAGCTCGCCCCGTACCAGGGAGCGCCAGCCGCGGATCACCTCGTCGGCCGCGGGGGTGGCCTCGTCGCGCGCGAGCACGAGCAGCGCGTCGCCGTGCCACGCGCCGGGGCGGTGACGCAGCGCCGCGCGCGCGTGCGCGGCGAAAACCTCGACGCGGCGCGCGGAGTCCGGCGCCTCGGGGTCGAGTCCGAGCCGCGCGAGGTGCGCGCGCGCCTGCTCGCGCAGCGCGGGCTCGTCGAGCGCGGGGCGCTCGTCTCCGAGCGGCATGCGCGCGTCGACGAGCGTCAGCGAAGCGACCCCGACGCCGTCCGCCTGGAGGCGCCGCGCGGTCTCGAGCGCGACGAGTCCGCCGAACGAATAGCCCGCCAGGTGGTGGGGGCCGGCGCCGTCTGCGCGTACGAGCTCCGCCCAGGCGCGCGCGAGCTCGCCGACGTCGTCGACGGGCGACTCGCCGTCCTCGAGGCCCTGCGCGCGAAGGGCGACGAGCGCGTGGCGCGGGTCGAGGGCCCGCGCGAGGTGCGCGAAGGAGGCCACCTCGCCGTCGAGCCCGTGGGCCACGTGGAGCGGCGTCCCGCGCGACCCCAGGCAAACGAGCCGTGGGCGCGCGAGCGGGGCGCCGCCGAGGCGGCGTTCGAGGCGCGCGACGAGCTCCCCGAGCCGCGTTGCCTCGAGCACGTCGGAGAGCGGCACGTCCACGCCGAGCGCGCGCTCGAGCTCCGCGCGCACCTGGACCGCGAGCAGCGAGCTTCCTCCCAGCTCCAGGAAGTCGTCGTCCGCGGCGACCGTGTCGACTCCGAGGCACGCCTGCCACGCGTGCGCGACCGCGGCGAACGCCGGCGTCGCCTCCGCGGCGTCGCGCGGCACGGGCGCGCCCCGCGCGGGCTCGCTCGACGGCTGGCTCGGCTCGGGCGGCAGGCCCGGGCCCACCCAGCAGCGGCGTCGCTCGAACGGGTACGTCGGCAGCGTGACGCGGGGCGGCGTCTCGTCGAAGAGCGCGCGCCAGGCGACGCGTGCGCCGCGCGTCCACAGCTGGCCCAGCGAAGTGAGCATCACGGTGGCGTCGTCCTCGTCCGGGCGCGACGCGAGCGACGGCAGGACGTCGAGACCCAGCGAGCGCGCGAGTGGGGCAAAGGTCCGGCCCGGCCCGAGCTCCAGCGCGACGCTCGCGCCGCGCGCGAGCTCCGCGAGGTCGTCCGCGAGCCGCACCGTGTCCCGCAGGTGCTCGGTCCAGTAGTCGACGTCGGTCGCCTGCTCGCCGGTGATCCACGTGCCCGTGACGTTGGAGAGGAACGCCCGCTCCGGCGGGCGGAGCTCGACGCGGCGCAGGGCCTCGCGGAACGGGTCCAGCGCGCCCTCCATCATGGAGGAGTGGTACGCGTGCGACGTGCGCAGCCGCTTGCACGAGAGGTCCGCGCCCTCCAGGCGCGCCGCGAGCGCGTCGATCTGCGCGTCGGGACCGGAGGCGACGCAGAGCTCCGGCCCGTTGACCGAGGCCAGCGCGAGGTCGCCGTCGAGGTACTCCGCGAGGATCGACTCGTTCGCCGCCACCGCGAGCATCGAGCCGCGCGGCATGGACTGCATGAGCTCGCCGCGCCGCGCCACGAGGAGCAGGGCGTCCTCGAACGACAGCACCCCGGCGATGCAGGCGGCGACGTACTCGCCGAGCGAGTGCCCGAGCATCGCCACGGGCTCGATGCCCCGGTCCATCCACAGGCGCGCGAGGGCGTGCTCCACGGCGAACAGCGCGGGCTGTGCGAAGCGCGTCTCGTCGAGCTGCGCGCCGTTCTCGAGCAGCGCGTGCAGGTCGAGGTCCGCAGCGGCGCGCAGCACCTCGGCCGCGCGGTCGAGCTCGCGGCGGAAGACGGGTTCGGACGCGTGGGCGTCGGCCGCCATGCGCGCGCGCTGACTGCCCTGCCCCGGGAACAGGAACGCGACGCGCGCGGCCTCGCCGCGGGGGCCGGGCGCCGCGTTCGGCTCGTCGGCGGCGCGCAGGGCCCGCGCGAGCTCCGCCGCGCTGCTTCCGACGGCCGCGGAGCGGTGTTCGAAGGCCGTGCGTCCGGTCTGCGTCGTCCACGCGACGGCGCGCGCGTCGAGCGCGGGGTGAGCGTCGAGGTGCGCGGCGAGCCGTTCCCTCGCCCGCGCGAGAGCCGCCGCGCTGCGTGCGGACACGACGACGAGCTGCGGACCGGCGCGACCCGGCGAGCACGCGCGCACGGGCGCCGGAGACTCGACCACGGCGTGGGCGTTCGTGCCGCCGATGCCGAAGGAGCTCACGCCCGCGCGGCGCGGATCGCCCTCCACGGGCCAGTCCTCGAGCCGCGCCGCGACGCGAAACGGTGTGCGCTCGAGCGCGAGGGCCGGGTTCGGGTGCTCGAAGTGCAGGCTCGGAGGCACGCGCCCCTCGCGCACGGCGAGCACGGCCTTCACGAGCCCCGCCACGCCCGCGGCCGCGTCGAGGTGTCCGAGGTTCGTCTTGATGGAGCCCAGCGCGCACGCGCCCGCGCGGGCCCCCGAGCCGCGGCGGCGGAACGCCTCCGCCAGCGCCGCGACCTCGATCGGGTCGCCCAGGGGCGTCCCGGTGCCGTGGGCCTCGACGTAGCCGATCGTGTCGGGTTCGACCTCCGCGACCGCCAGCGCCTCCTCGATCGCCGCGGCTTGCCCCTCGACGCTGGGCGCCGTGAAGCCGACCTTGTCGCGGCCGTCGTTGTTGACCGCGGTGCCGAGGATCACCGCGTGCACGCGGTCGCCGTCGCGCAGCGCATCCTCGAGGGGGCGCAGCAGCACGAGCGCGCCGCCGTTGCCGGCCACCGTGCCGCGCGCGCGTGCGTCGAACGCGCGGCAGTGACCGTCGGGCGAGGCCACGCCCCCGTCGACGTGCATGTAGCCGCGTCCCTGCGGCAGGCGGATCGACACGCCGCCGGCGAGCGCCAGGTCGCACTCCCCGGCGAGCAAGCTCTGGCAGGCGAGGTGCACGGCCACGAGCGACGTCGAGCACGCCGTCTGCACCGAGATCGCGGGTCCGCGCAGATCCAGCAGGTAGGCGATGCGCGTGGCGAGGAAGTCGCGGCTCGTGGCGACCTCGAGAGCGAAGGCGCCCAGGGCCGCGGCGCCTTCGGGGTCGGCGGCGACGCGCAGGCCGTAGTCGTTGCGGCTCGCACCGACGAAGACGCCCACGCCGCCATCGACGTCCGCGGGGGGCCGCGCGGCGTCCTCGAAGGCCTCCCAGGCCAGCTCGAGCAACAGACGCTGCTGCGGGTCGGTCACGGCCGCCTCGCGCGGCGAGAGGCCGAAGAACGTCGGGTCGAACAGCTCGACGCCCGCGAGGTCGGCGCCGCGCGGCACGAAGCGCGGATCGCCTCGCTCGGCCGCGGTCACGCCCGCGCGCGCGAGCTCGTCCTCGCCGAAGGTGCGGATCGCCTCGACGCCGTCGCGCAGGTTGCGCCACAGCGCCTCCACGTCGGGCGCGCCGGGGAAGCGTCCCGCGAGGCCGACCACGGCGATGCGGGGCGTGCTTTCGGGCTCGGTGTTCATTTCGTGCGTCGCCTCCGCGCGCGCCGCCGCGCTTCGGCCCGGCGGCTGCCGGCGCCGGCCTCGCCCTCCTCGCCGCCCGTCGGCTCCTGCGCGCCGTCGAGCCACCGGGCGAGGTCCGCCACGGTCGAGTGGCGGAACAGCTCGATCACGGGCACGTCGCGGTCCAGCGCCGCGTGCAGGCGCGCCTGCACTTCGAGGAGCGCGAGCGACGTTCCACCCTGGTCGAAGAAGTTCGTCGCGCAGCACACGCGCTCGCGGCCGAGCACCGCGCACCACACCGCGGCCACGGCCTTCTCGGTCGGCGTGGCCGGTGCCACCTCGGCGCCCGTCGCGCGCTCGTCGGGGGCCGGCAGCGCGGCGCGGTCGAGCTTGCCGTTCGGCGTCAGCGGCAGCGCCTCGAGCGCCACCCAGTGCGCGGGTACGAGCGAGCGCGGCAGCGTGCGCAAGAGGCGCTCGGTCAGGGCGCGCGTGTCGAGCTCGCCCCCGGACGTCGGGACGACGTACGCCACGAGCCCGCGCGGGCCGCGCGCTCCCGCGAGCGGCTGCACCGCGGCCTCGCGCACGGCGGGATCGGCCGCGAGCAAGGCCTCGACCTCGCCGAGCTCCAGCCGCAGCCCGAAGAGCTTCACCTGCCTGTCGGCGCGGCCGAGGAAGCGCAGGCTGCCCGTGCCGTCCCACTTCACGACGTCGCCCGTGCGGTAGAGGCGCTCGCCCGGCCGCTCGGCGAACGGATCGGGAAGGAACGCGGCCGCCGTGCGCCGCGGGTGTCCGACGTAGCCGCGAGCCACGCCGGCGCCGCCCACGTACAGCTCGCCGGGCACGCCGACGGGCACGGGCTCGAGCCGCTCGTCGAGTACGAAGGCCCGCAATCCGGGCAGCGGGAAGCCGATGGGGGGCGGCGGGCCGCTCCAGTCGGCGGGCACCTCGCACGCGCTGGTCACGACCGTGACTTCGCTCGGCCCGTAGTGGTTGAAGAGCGCGTACGACCGCGGCGCGGCTCCCGGCCCGTGCAGTCGGTCTCCTCCGACCAGCATGGCGCGCAGCGGGGCGTCCGCGGGCAGCGGGAGGGCCAGCAGGGCCTCTCCGAGCGGAGTCGGCTGGAAGGTCAGCGTGATGCGCCGGTCCACCATCCAGGCCGCGAGCCGCGGCGGGTCGAGGCGCACGGTCTCGGGGACGGTCACGAGCGTCGCGCCCGCGACGAGGTACGGCCAGGTCTCCCAGACCGCCGCGTCGAACGACGTGCCCGCGATCAGCGTGGCGCGGTCGCCGGGAGCGACCGAGTAGGCGCGCACGTGCCAGTCGACGAGGTTCGAGAGCCCCGCGTGGGGCACCGGAACGCCCTTGGGGCGGCCGGTGGAGCCCGACGTGAACACGACGTAGGCCGCATTCGACGGCAGCGTCCGCACGTCGGGCGGCGTCGTCGACTCGCCGGCGAGGTCGACGGCGTCGAGGTCGAGCACGACGCCCGCGTAGTCGTCGGGAATCGACGGTCCGAGGCGCGCCTCGTCACCCGCGACGAGCAACACGTCCGCCGCGGCGTCGAGGAGCATCCCGCGCGTGCGCTCGGGCGGCTGGTCGGGGTCGAGCGGAAGGTACGCGCCGCCCGCCTTCATCACGGCGAGCGCGGCGAGCACGAGCTCCGGCGAGCGCTCCGCGCACAGGCCGACCACGGCCTCGGGACCGACGCCCAGTGCGCGCAGCCGGTTCGCGAGCCGGTTGGCGCCCTCGTCGAGCTGGCGGTACGAGAGGGTCCGCTCGCCGCCCTCGACGGCGGGCGCGTCGGGCGCTACCCGCGCGCGCTGTTCGACCCGTCGATGCACGGGCTCGGACGGAGCGCGCGACGCGGGCCCGCGTCCGAGCGCGAGCACGCGCTCGCGCTCGGACGCGTCGAGCCACGCGAGCTGCGAGAGCGCGCGGTCCGGCTCGGCCACGGCGGCGCGCAGGAGCGTGACGAGCTGTTCGACGAGTCGCTCGGCGGTCGCGGGCTCGAACAGGTCGGCGTCGTACTCGAGCGCGCCGGTGAAGGCGCCCTGCTCCTCGCGCAGTGCGAGCGTGAGGTCGAACTTGGCCGTCTCGGTCGGCACGTCGAACGCCTCGACCTCGGAGCCGAGGAGCGAGGGAGCAGCCAGATCGTCCTCTTGCAGGACGAACATCACCTGGAACAGCGGCGAGCGCCCGGTGTCGCGCGCGGGGCGCGCGGCCTCGACGACGCGCTCGAACGGGACGTCGCGGTGGTCGAAGGCGTCGAGCACCGTGGCGCGCGCGCGGCGCACGAGCTCGCCGAAACCCGGGTCGCCCGAGAGGTCGCAGCGCAGCGCGAGCGTGTCGACGAAGAGCCCGCAGAGGTCCTCGAGCTCCGGGCGATCGCGCCCCGCGACGGGCATGCCGATCACGACGTCGCGCTGACCGCCGCGGCGCGCCAGCAGGGCCGCGAACCCGGCGAGCAGCACCATCGAGGGCGTGGCGCCGCGCGCGCGAGAGAGTGCGACGAGCCGCTTTCCCAGGTCCGCGGGGATCGCGCACGGCACGCTCGCGCCGCGGAAGCCCTGCACGGCCGGCCGCGGCCGGTCGGGATGCAGCTCGAGCGCCGCGGGCGCCCCGGCGAGCTGCTCCCGCCACCACGCGAGTTGCCGCGCGCCGTGCTCGCTCTCGACGCGCTCGCGCTGCCAGCGCGCGGCCTCGATGACGCCCAGCTCGAGCGGGGCGAGGCGAGGCGCGCGTCCCTCGACGTGGGCTCCGTAGAGCTCGCCGAGGTCGCGCAGCAGGACGCCGAGCGAGCCGCCGTCGACGGCCGCGTGGTGCGCGACGAGCGTCACGACGCGGTCGTCGGGCCCCAGACGGATCACGGCCGCGCGCCACGGCGTTCCCCGTTCGAGGTCCAGCGGCGTCTCGCACTCCGCGCGCAGCCGGCGGTCGAGCTCGTCGGCGCGCACGGCCTCCTCGCGGTCGGTGAGGTCGTGGAGCGCGACCGGCACGGGGCCCGCGGGCTCGACGACCTGACGCGGCCCCGCGTCGTCGTGCACGATGCGCGTGCGCAGCGCTTCGTGCCGCAGGGCCAGGTCCTCCAGCGCGTGCGCCCACGCGTCCTCGTCCAGGACGCCGCGCACCCGCAGCGCGATGGGGACGTTGTAGAACGAGCTCTCCGGCTTGAGCCTCTGCAGGAACCAGAGCCGGTGCTGCGCGAAGGAGAGCGGACCCTCGCGGCGGCCGTCGACGGCGGGCGTGCGCGAGGGCAGCGGCGGCACTTCGGCGGAGCCGCGGACGGCGGCGGCGCGCACGGCCAGTTCGCGCACCGTGGGAGCCTCGAAGAGCGTCCGCAGCGGGAGCTCCGCGCCGATCGCCGCGGAGAGGCGCGACACGACCCGCGCGGCGAGCAGCGAGTGCCCGCCGAGCTCGAAGAAGTCGTCCGTCGCGCCGACGTCCTCGCGGCCGAGCACCTCGCACCAGATCGCGGTGACGGTCTCCTCGAGCGGGGTCGCGGCCGCCTGTCCGCTGGGGCGCGCGCTCCGCTCCGCGGGGGCGGGCAGCGCGCGGCGATCGACCTTTCCGGTCGGCCCGAGGGGCAGGGCGTCGAGCAACACGATCTCCGCCGGAACCATGTACGCCGGCACGCGCGCAGCCAGCTCGCGGCGCAGCGCCTCCGCCTCGAGGCCCGGCTCCGCGGCGACCCAGGCCGCGAGGTTTCGCTCGCCCGCTCGCGGCTCTCGCAACGCCACGGCGGCCTGGCGCACGCCGCTGCAGTGCTCGAGCGCGGCCTCGACCTCGCCGGGCTCGATGCGGAAGCCGCGCAGCTTGATCTGGGCGTCGCGCCGGCCGACGAACTCGATGCGGCCGTCGGGTCCGCGCCGCGCCAGGTCGCCCGTGCGGTAGAGCCGCGCGCCCGGTCGGCCCGAGTGCGGGTCGGGCACGAAGCGTTCCGCGGTCGCGGCGCCGCGACCGAGGTAGCCGCGCGCGAGCGCGTCGCCGCCCACGTAGAGCTCACCCGTCAAGCCTTGCGGCAAGGGTTCGAGCGCCGCGTCGAGGACGTGAACCTCGGTCTCGTCGACCGGGCCGCCGATCGTCACGTGCCGGGCGTCCGCGGCCACGGGCTCGAGGTCGGCGGACGTCGCGAAGGTCGTCGTCTCGGTCGGCCCGTAGACGTGCACGAGGCGCCGAGGCGGCCCGGCCGTCTGCACCGCGTGCACGAGGGCCGGGTCGCAGCGCTCGCCGCCGAACAGCAGGGCTTCCATCGTCGCGAAGGCGTCGGGGACCTCGCGAGCGACGTGCTGGAAGAGCGCCGTCGTGAGCACCATGTGCGTGACGCGCCACTCGCGCAGGCACGCGGCCAGCCGCGACGGGGAGAGCAGCGTGTCGCGCTGGACGTCGACGAGCGTCGCGCCCGTGAGGAGCGCTCCCCAGAGCTCCCACGTGACCGCGTCGAACGCGGGATTGGAGACGCGCGCCACGCGGTCGCCGGGTCCCAGGGGCATGGAGCGCGCGTCGACGGCCAGCCGCGCCACGGCGCGCTGCGGCACGCAGACGCCCTTGGGCTCGCCGGTGGACCCGGAGGTGTGCATCACGTAGGCGAGTCCGGCGCCGCGTCCGCGGACGTCGGGCAGGTCGTCGTCCCCGTCGTCGCGTGCCCGCGGGCGCCCGTCGAGCACGACGCAGCGCGCGCCGAGCGCCTCGAGGCGCTCGCGGTGGAGCGCGTCGCAGGCGACGACGCGTGCCCCCGCGTCCGCGAAGACCTGGCGCAGGCGCGCGTCGGGCTGGTCGGGATCCAGCGGCACCCACGCGGCATCGGCGCGCAGGGCGCCGAGCGCTCCGCGAGCGAGCGAGTCGGTGCGCGTCGTGCAGAGACCCACGAGGTGCTCGCGGCGCACGCCGTGGGCGCGCAGCTCGCGCGCGACGTCGACGGACTGGCGGTGCAGCTCGGCGTAGGTGGTGTGCTGGTCTCCGACCTCGACCGCCGGCGCGTCGGGCGCGCGCTCGACGGCTCGCTCGAAGAGCTCGAAGAGCCCCGCGTCGCGCGGGTAGGAGCTGCTGCGACCGCAGGCGCGCGCGAGCTCGTGGGCGCGAGCTTCGGCCGGGAGCAGCGGCGCGGAGTCCGGGCGCGCGTCGGGGTCGGACACGGCGCGCTCGAGCAGCGCGCGGTACGCGCCGGCCAGCGCCGTGACCTCCTCGGCGTCGAACAGGCCCGCGTCGTGCTCCCAGGCCGCCACGAGGCCGCCGCCCTCTTCCGGCGTCGCGCGCTGCACGGCCAGGAAGAGCTCCGCGTGGGCCGCGCCGGTCTCGAGCGTGCGCGCGCGAACCGTGACGCCTTCCAGTTCGAGCCGCGCGGGCGGAGTGTTCTGCAGCGCGAACAGGAACTGCAGCGCGGCGTCTCCGCGCTCGGCCGCGTCGGGGCGCAGTTCGGCGAAGAGCCGCTCGAAGGGCAGCTCCGCGTGCTCGTAGGCGCCGAGCGTACGCGTGCGCACGCGCGCGACGAGCTCGCGGAGGGTCGGCGCACCGCCGACGTCGCCGCGCAGCGCCAGCGTGTTGACGAGGAACCCGATCAGCCCCTCGGTCTCCCGGCGGCCCCGCCCCGCGATGGGGGCGCCGACGACGACCCTGTCGGCGCCCGAGAGTCGCCCCAGGAGCGCCTGGTAGAGGGCCAGGAGCACCATGAACAGCGTGGCGCCCTCGCGTCGCGCGAGCTCCTCGAGCGCATCCGCCAGCTCGGCGGGCAGCACCTGTTCGAGGACGGCGCCGCTCGCGTCCGCCGCCACGCGTGCCGCGCCGGCGCGCGGTGACAGCTCGAGCCGCTGCGGGGCGCCGCCCAGCTCGTCGCGCCACCACGCGAGCTCGCGCTCGAGGCGCTCGCCGGACATCCACGCGCGCTGCCACGCGGCGTGGTCCGCGACCTGCACGGCCAGCGGATCGAGCCGCGCGGCACGTCCCTGGACGGCCGCGCGGTAGAGCTCGGAGAGCTCGCGGACGAGCACGCCGAGGGACCAGCCGTCGCTGATCACGTGGTGCAGGCACAAGAGCAGCGCGTGCTCCTCGGGCGCCAGGCGCACGAGCGTCGCGCGCAGCAGCGGCCCGGCCGCGAGATCGAAGGGGCGCCGCGCCGATTCCGCCTCGAGACGCGCGAGCTCCGTGGCGCGCTCGGCGTCGTCGGAGGCCGACAGGTCGACCTCGGCGAGCGCGAAGGTCGCCTCGCCGGCGGGGGTGACGACCTGGTGCGGCCGACCGTCGACGGCCGAAAAGCTCGTGCGCAGCGCCTCGTGGCGCACGACGAGGCCCTCGAAGGCCGCACGCAGCGCAGCGGGGTCGAGCGGTCCCCGCAGCTCGAGCGCGAAGGGTGCATGGTAGACCGGTCGGCCCGGCGCCATTCGCTCGAGGAACCACAGGCGCTCCTGTCCGAAGGAGAGCGGCAGGTCTCCCTCTCGCGGCAGCGCCGTGACAGCCGGCGCGCCCGCCTCACCGCGCAGCTCGGCCAGCGCGCGCGACAGCGCGGCCGGAGTGGGGTGCTCGAAGACCACGTGCAGGGGGAGCTCGACCCCGAACAGCTCGCGCGCGCGCGAGGCGAGCTGCGTGGCGAGCAGCGAGTGCCCGCCCAGGTCGAAGAAGTCGTCCTCGCGTCCGACGCCCCGGCGCCCGAGCAGCTCGGCGAAGACTCCGGCCAGGAGTTCCTCGTCCGGCGCGCGCGGGGCCTCCGCGGCGCCGCCTGCATCCTCCTCGCGCGGCTCGAGCAGCGCGCGGCGGTCGACCTTGCCGTTGGCCGTCAGGGGCAGCGCGTCGAGGATCGCGACGAAGGCCGGAACGCAGAAGGCCGGGCAGCGCGCGCGCACCTGCTCGCGCAGGGCCTCGGCGTCGACCGGCTCCGTCGCGGCGACCCAGGCTCCGAGGCGCCGGCCGGCGCCTTCGCCGCGCACCTCCACGACGGCGCCGCGCACGGCGCGGTGCTCGGTCAGCACGGTCTCCACCTCACCGGGCTCGATGCGGTAGCCGCGCAGCTTGATCTGGCGGTCGAGCCGGCCGCCGAACCGGAGCGCGCCGTCGTCGTTCCAGCGCACGCGGTCGCCCGTGCGGTAGGCGCGCCCGCCCGGCTCGGACGCGAACGGGTCGGGCACGAAGCGCTCGGCCGTGAGACGCGGGTCGCCGAGGTAGCCGCGCGCCACTCCGTCGCCCGCGGCGAGCAGCTCGCCCCAGGCGCCGAGCGGCGCGAGCGCGAGGTCGCCGTCGACGACGTACGCGCGCGTCCCGTTGATCGGAATCCCGATCGGAACCGAGCTCGCCTGCTCGGCCGGGAGCGCGTCGAAGGCGTGGCAGCACGTGAACGTCGTGACCTCGGTGGGACCGTAGCCGTTGACGATTCGACAGTGCGGCAGCGCGGCCATCGCGCGGCGCACGCTCGCGGGAGACAGGGCCTCGCCGCCGGCCAGCAGCCAGCGGAGGCCGCTGAGCTCGTCGAGGCCCGCGTCGACCATCTGGTGGAACAGGCCCGCGGTGAGCCACATCGCCGTCACGCCGCGCTCGCGCACGAACGTGCGGAGCTCCGAGAGGGACGGCGTCCCGGGCGGGTGGACCTCGAGGCGCGCGCCCGCGAGCAGCGCGCCGAAGACCTCGAACGTGGACGCGTCGAAGGCGAGGGGCGCGAGCTGCAGGACGGCGTCGTCGGGCCCGAGCCGGGCGACGGGCTCGCCCGCGAGCAGCCGCGCGATCGCGCGGTGGCTCACGCCTACGGGCTTGGGCTCGCCCGTCGATCCGGAAGTGAACACCGCGTAGGCGAGGTTTCCGGCGCGCGCGAGCGGCGCCGGCTCGTCGGTGCTCCCGGCCGCGAGCGCGGCCATCTCGACCTCGTCGTCGAGCGCGAGCGCGTACGCGGCCCCCGGGCCCGCGGGCGGCAGCGCGTCGAGCACGCGCTCCTGCGTCAGCACGACGGGCGCGCCGGAGAGCTCCAGTGCGCGCGCGAGGCGCGCCTCCGGCCAGGCGGGATCCAGCGGCACGTAGTAGCCGCCGGCCTTGAGCACGGCGAGCAGCGCCACGTAGAGCTCCGGCGAGCGCTCGCAGGCCACGGCCACGGGGGTCTCGGCGCCGACGCCGAGCGTGCGCAGCCCGTGCGCCAGCCGGTTGGATCGCTCGGAGAGCTCGCGGTAGGTGAGGGCCTCGCCGGCGCAGCGGATCGCGACCGCGTCGGGCGCGGCGCGCGCGCGCCGCTCGAAGAGCTCGGGCACCGTGGCGTCGCGCGGGTGCGTGGAGGGCGCCGTTCCGAGGGAGAGCAAGCGCTCGCGCTCGCCTCGACCGAACAGCGGCAAGGCCGCGCGCCGCGCCTCGGGCGCGTCCGCGACCGCCGCGAGCACGCGCCCCCAGGCCTCGGCCATGCGCCGCACGTCGCCGGACGCGAGGAGCTCGGCGTCGTAGTGCCAGTAGGACTCGAGCCCGCCGTCCGCGGCGTCCTCGACCGAGAGCCAGAGTTCGCCGAAGGCCACCTCAGTCTCGACGTCCAGGCGGCGCGTCTCGAGGCCGCAGAGCTCCAGCTGCGCGCGCGGCGCGTTGTGGAACGTGAACGTCACCTGGAACAGCTCGCCGCCGTGCGGATCGCCTTCGGGCCGCAGTCGGTCGGCGAGCTGCTCGACGGGGAGGTCCGCGTGGGTGTAGGCGTCGAGCGTCGCGGCCCGCACGCGCGCGAGCAGCTCCCGGAACTCGGGATCCCCGCGCAAGTCGGCCCGCAGCGCCAGCAGG
>CAYGPA010000012.1:0-14221 GCA_964351535.1 uncultured Planctomycetaceae bacterium | reverse complement strand
CGCCACGGTGTCCCAGGACGAGCTGGAAGGCGGCGAGCAGGACCATGAAGAGCGTGGCGTCCTCCCGTCGCGCGAGCTGCTCGAGGGAGCGCGCGACGGAGGGGGCGAGGCGCAGATCCATGCCGCCGCCGCGGCGGTGCCCCGCGTCGCTCCTGCGCGGCGCCGTCCCCTCGCCGAGCTCGAGTCGGTCCGTCCACCCGTCGAGCTCGTCGCTCCACCACGCGAGCTCGCGCTCGAGGCGCTCGCCCGCGAGCGCGTGGCGCTGCCACAGGGCGAAGTCGGCGTACTGCAGGCCCGGCTCGGCGAGGCGCGGCTCGCGGCCCTCGCGCGCGGCGGCGTAGAGCTCGGAGAGCTCGCGCGTCAGCAGCGACAGCGACCACCCGTCGCACGCCACGTGGTGGACGCAGATCGAGAGCACGTGGTGCCGCGGCCCCAGGCGCACGAGGCGTGCGCGGAGCAGCACGTCGCGCTCCAGGTCGAAGGGCCGCCGCATCTCCGCCCGGCGCAGCTCGCGCAGGCATTCGTCGCTTTCTGCTTCCGGGAGCTCGGAGAGGTCGTCGACGGGGAGCGCCACGTCGACGGACCCGGGCGGAGCGATCTCCTGCGCGGGCTTCCCGTCGCGCTCGACGAAGCGTGTGCGCAGCGCCTCGTGGCGCCGGACGGTCGCCGCGAGGGCTCGCTGGAGCGCGGCGATGTCGACCTCGCCGACGACCTCGAGGGCGATCGGAGTGTGGTGCGCCGGGTTGCCCGGGGCGAAGCGCTCGAGGAACCACAGGCGCTCCTGCCCGAAGGAGAGCGGCAGAGAGACCCCCGGCGCGCGCTGAGCCTCCGGGCGCGGTCCGAGCGGAGCGACCCCACCGGTCGCCGTGCCCGCGGCGCGCAGCGCGGCGACCTCGCGCGCGAGCTCGGACAGCGTCGAACGCTCGAAGAGCCGCTGTAGGGGCAGCTCGACGCCGAGCGCGTCGCGCAGCCGCGCCGCGAGGCGCGTGGCGAGCAGCGAGTGCCCGCCGAGCTCGAAGAAGTCGTCGTCGGGTCCGGCGCGATCGCAGCCGAGCAGCTCCTGCCACATGCCCGCCAGCAGTTCCTCGTCGGGGGAGAGCGGCCGCTCGTCCTCCGCGCCACGTCCCTGGACCTCGGGGTCGGGCAGCGCACGTCGGTCGACCTTGCCGTTGGGGGTCAGCGGGAGCTCGGTGAGCGCGACGAAGAAGGCCGGCAGCACGGGTTCGGGCAGGCTCTGGCGCAGGAAGTCGCGCAGTTCGCGCGCGTCGGGCGCCGCGCGCGTCGCGATCCACGCGACGGGGCGCTTCGCGTCACCCTCCCCGCGCAGCTCGACCGCGCACTGCAGCACGGCCGGGTGGCCCAGCAGCGCCGCCTCGATCTCGCCGAGCTCGATGCGGTGGCCGCGCACCTTGACCTGGCGGTCGACGCGTCCTCCGAACTCGAGGGTGCCGTCGGAGCGCCAGCGCACGCGGTCGCCGATGCGGTACAGCCGCCCGCCCGGGTCGTCGCCGAACGGGTCGGGCACGAAGCGCTCGGCCGTCAGCGAGGCGTCGTTCACGTAGCCGCGCGCCACGCCGTCACCGGCCGCGAAGAGCTCGCCGCGCGCGCCGCGCGGAACGGGGCGCAGGTGGCGGTCGAGCACGACGAGGCGTGTCCCGTTGACCGGTCGTCCGATCGGGACGGGCGTCGGCACGGGCGCGCCGCGCGGGAAGGTGTGCGTGGTCGTGAAGCACGTGACCTCGGTCGGGCCGTAGCCGTTGACGATCCGGCAGCCCGGGAGCTCGCGCAGGGCGCGCTCGACGTGCGGGGCGGACAGCGCCTCGCCGCCCACGAGGAGCTGGCGCACGCCGCGCAGCGGTTCGACCTCGGCCTCGACCATCTGGTCGAAGAGTCCGGTGGTCAGCCAGGCCGTGGTGATGCCGCGGTCGCGCACGAACGCGCCGAGCTCGGCGAGCGACGGCAGCCGGGGCGGGAAGACCTCGAGCCGAGCGCCGGAGAGCAGCGCGCCCCAGATCTCGAAGACCGACACGTCGAACGCGATCGAGACGAACTGGAGCACCACATCGTCCGGCCCGAGGTGCACGAACGGCTCGCCCGCGAGCAGCCGCGCGACGGCGCGGTGGGACACGCCGACGCCCTTGGGCGTGCCCGTCGAGCCCGACGTGTACATGAGGTAGGCGAGGTTGTCGGGGCGCGCATGGAGAGCCGGCGGCGTCGAGTCGCCCGGCGCGTCGTCCTCGAGCGCGACCACGTGCACGCCCGGCGGCGCGGGGAAGTCGTCGCGCAGTCGCCGCTGGACCAGCAGCACCGGGGCGCCGCTGGCTCGCAGCATCCAGCGGCGCCGTTCGGCGGGGTAGAGCGGATCGAGCGGCAGGTACGCCGCCCCGGCTTTCAGGATCGCGAGCATGCCCACGACCATCTCGAGCGAGCGCTCGCAGCCCAGGGCCACGATCGTCTCGGGTCCCGCGCCCAGCCCGCGCAGGCGGTGCGCCAGGCGGTTCGAGCGCTCGTCGAGCTCGGCGTAGCTCAGCGCCTCGTCGCCGAACGCGACGGCAACCGCCTCGGGCGCGCGCGCGACGCGCGCCGCGAACAGCGACGGGATCGTCGCGTCGCGCGGGTGCGTCGACGGCGCGCGACCCAGCGCGAGGAGGCGCTCGCGCTCGTCGTCGCCGACCCACTCGAGCTCGGACACGCGCCGCCCCGGGTCGGCCGCGACCGAGCGGAGGAGCTCGCGGAACGACTCCAGCCAGGCCGTGGCGGTGGCGTCTTCGAGGAGGTCGGTGTTGTACTCCAGGGTCAGCTCGAGCGCGCGTCCGCCGTCGCGCTCGTCGACGAGCAGCGACAGGTCGAACTTGGCCGTGCCCGTATCGAGATCCTCGACCTGCGCGCGCAGACCCGGCAGCGCGAGGTCGGGCACGGAGAGGTTCTGCATCACGAACAGGACCTGGGCGAGCGGCGCGCGCGCCAGGTCGCGCGTCGACGTGAGGCGTTCGACGAGCCGTTCGAAGGGCGCGTCCTGGTGCTCCCACGCTTCCAGCACGCGCTCGCGTGTCGTCGTCAGGTGGTCGAGGAAGCGCGGGTCGCCCGCGAGGCGCCCGCGCAGCGCCAGCGTGTTGACGAACAGCCCGACGAGCGGCTCCACGCCCGGCTGCTCGCGGCCCGCGATCGGAACGCCGACCACGACGTCGTCCTGCTCGGCGAGGCGCGCGAGCCAGGCCTGGAAGGCCGCCAGCAGCACCATGAACGGCGTCGCGTCGCGCCGCCGCGCGAGGCGCTGCAGGCGCAGCACGAGCTCGGGCTCGAGGGCCAGGCGCGTGCTTCGTCCCGCGAACGTCTGCACCGACGGGCGCGGGGAGTCGGTGGGCAGGTCCAGGGCGAGCGGAGCGCCCGCGAGCTCGCGCTCCCAGTAGGCGACGTGCTCCTCGAGCGCCGCGGCGACGTGCGGGTCGCGCTGCCACGCCGCGTAGTCGGCGTATTCGAGCTCCAGGGCCGGCAGCGCCGCGGGCGCGCCGCCGCGCTCCTCGCCGTACAACGCGCCGAGCTCGCGTACGAGGATGCCGATCGACCAGCCGTCGACGACGACGTGGTGCAGCGCGAGCACGAGCCGGTGGCGCTGCTCGGCGGTGCGCAACAGTACGGCGCGCACGAGCGGCGCCCGGCGCAGGTCGAAGGGGCGCAGCGCTTCGTGGTGCGCGCGTTCGCGGGCTCGCTCCTCGGGGTCGGCCTCCGCGCTCAGGTCGACGCGGTCGAGGTGCAGCCGGACGCGCTCCTCGACGACCTGCCGCGGCTCCTCGGGTCCGTCCTCGAAGCGTGTGCGCAGCGCCGGATGGCGATCGACGAGTCGCTGCAGAGCGCGCTCGAGCGCGTCGGCGTCGAGCTCGCCCTCGAGCCGAACGGCGGCAGGGACGACGTAGAGCGGGCTGTCGGGCTCGAAGCGGTCGAGGAACCACAGGCGCTGTTGCGCGAAGGACAGCGGTCCCGTCCCGCGCGTCGCGGCCACGTCGGCCGGCGCGGGAAGGTCGTGCCGCGCGAAGCGTCCCGCCTCGCGCAGCTCGGCGACGCGGCGCGCGAGATCGGCGAGCGTCGTCGCGGCGAACACGTCGCGCAGCGGTACGTCGACGCCGAGCGCGCCGCGCAGGCGCGAGGCAAGCTGCATCGCGCGCAGGGAGTGGCCGCCGAGTGCGAAGAAGTCGTCGTCGGGGGCGGCGGCGCTCACGCCGAGCACTTCCGCCGCGAGCTGGCACACGAGGTCCTCGTGCGGGGCGACGATGCGCGCGCGGTCCACGCCCGGTGCCTCGCGGCGCGCGCGAGCCTCGAGGGCGGGCAGGGCGCTACGGTCGAGCTTGCCGGTGGGCGTGAGCGGCAGGGCTCGCAGGGGCGTGAACAGGGAGGGCACGAGGGCCGTGGGCAAACGCTCGGCGAGGTAGGAGCGCAGCGCGCCCGCGCCCGGGTCGGCGCCCTCGCGAGGCACGTACCACGCCGCGAGCCGGGGCTGGCCGGCCAGCACGACTGCGTCGACGGCCGCGCGCTCCACGTCGTCGTGGGCGGCGAGCAGCGCCTCGACCTCGCCGGGCTCGACACGCACGCCCCCGACCTTCACCTGACGGTCCGAGCGCCCGTGGAACTCGAGCAGGGCTCCCTCGCCATCGCGGGCCGGGCGCCAGCGCGCGAGGTCGCCCGTGCGGTAGAGGCGAGCGCCGGGCTCGCGGGTGAAGGGGTCCGGCAGGAAGCGCTCGGCCGTGAACGCCGGACGCCCGCGGTAGCCGCGTGCGACGCCCACACCGCCGATGTAGAGCTCGCCGACCGCGCCGGGCGGTACCGGTGCGAGGTCGCGGTCGAGCACGTACGCGCGCACGCCGGCGAGGGGTCGGCCGATACTCGGCGCGCCGACCTCCGCGCCCACCGCGACGTTCTGCACGGCCGTCACCGTCGCCTCGGCCGGACCGTAGGCGTTGACCAGTCGTCGCGTTCCGTTCCAGGCTGCCGCGAGCTCCGCCGGGCACGGTTCCCCGCCGCTGAAGACCGTCTCGACCGACGGCAGCTCGGCGGGATCGAGCTCGCGCAGCACCGAGGGCGGCGCGAACAGCACGTTCGAGCGCGTCGCGCGGACCCGCTCGGCGAGCTCGGGTCCCGGCGCGGGCCGGTCCTCGCCGAGCAGGCTCAGCGTGGCGCCGGAGAGCAGTGCGCCGAGCACCTCCAGCACGGACACGTCGAACGCGATCGACGAGAGCTGCAGGACGCGCCGTCCAGGGCCGAGCCCGGCCGCGCGAGCGGTCTCGCGCACGACGTTGCCGAGGCCCCGGTGGGGGACCTCGACTCCCTTGGGAGCGCCCGTGGAGCCCGAGGTGTAGATCACGTAGGCCAGGGACTCGGGGCTGGCGCGTCGCCCGAGGCGTGCGCAGGCTTCGACGCGCGCGTCCTCGTCCAGCACGATCGTCTCCCGGCAGAGATTCGCGAGCTGCGGTCGGCGGTTCAGCGCGCCGTGCGACGTGACGACCGCGTCCGGCCGGGCTTCGCGGGTCACCTGCGCGAGGCGCGCCGCCGGGTGGGACGGATCGAGCGGCAGCCACGCGGCGCCCGCCTTGGCCACGCCGAGAATGCCCACGGCGAGCTCGGCCGTGCGCTCCAGACCGAGCCCGACGAGCGCCTCGCCGGCGATTCCGCGCGCGGCCAGTGCGTGCGCGAGCCGGTCGGCGGCGGCGTCGAGCTCCGCGTACGTCAGCGTGGCGCCCGCCGAGTCGATCGCCACCGCGTCGGGCGTGCGCTCGACTTGCGACTCGAAGAGCTCCGCGATGCACGCCGGCGCCGCGGCAGGCTCCGCGCCCCGGGGCCACTCGTCGACGACGAGCCGCAGCTCGCCCTCGTCCGGTGCCAGCAAGGTCGCGAGCGTGGAGTCGGGCCGGTCCACGAGCCGCAGACAGAGCCGCTTCACGTCCGCGAGCCAGCGTTCTGCGAGGGGCGCGTCGACGCGCGCCGCGTCGTAGGAGAGTCGCAGCGAGAGCTCCGGCCCCGGCGTGGCGACGAGGTTCACGGGCAAGCTCGTACGCTCGAGGCTGCGCACGTCGGAGAGCTCGAGGTCGGCCGAGAGTCCGCTGCCCTGGGCCTCGGACAGCGGGTAGTTCTCGAACACGACCAGGCTCTCGAAGAGCGGCGCGTTCGCGTCGAGGCCGGCCCAGGCGCGCACGTCGGGAAGCGCACACCACTCGTGCGGCGACACCTCCGCCGCACGTGCCTGGACGTCCCGCAGCCACGCGAGCGCCGTCGCGTTCGACGGAACCGGGACCCGCGCGGGCAGCGTGTTCACGAACATGCCGACCATGGTCTCGACGTCCTCGAGCTCCGCCGGACGACCGGAGCGAACGACGCCGAACACCACGTCCCGACGACCCGAGAGGCGCGCCAGCAGGAGCGCCCACGCCGCCTGCACGAGGGTCGCGAGAGTCACGCCGTGGCTGCGTGCCGCGCTCTCGAGCCGCGCGGTCTCCTCGGCAGACAGGCTCGCCCACGCGTCGCCCCAATCGTCGACCGGAGCGTCCCGGGATGCGAGCGCGGTCGGTGCCCGCAGCCCGGCGATCGGCGTGGGGCGCGCGCCGGCGAGGCGCTCGCGCCAGAAGGTCTTGGCTACGCTCGCGTCGCGCGCGGCGAGCCACGCGACGTAGTCGCGGTACGGGCGCGCGGTCCGGTCCGGCGGCACGTCGCCGCGGGCGAGCGCGGTCGTGACGTCGAAGACCTCGCCCAGCACGAGCGGCAGCGACCAGCCGTCGAGCAGCAGGTGGTGGCTCGTCCAGGTGACGCGCCAGCGCCCGTCCGCGAGCCGTGCGACGTGCACGCGCAGCAGCGGCGCGCGCGTGGGGTCGAAGCCCCGCCGTCGGTCGGCGGCGAGGTGTTCGGCGAGCCGCGCTTCCTGCTGCCCGGCGTCGAGCGCGCGCCAGTCCTCGAGCTCGAACGGCAGCACGACGCGGCGCAGCACGACCTGGACGGGCTCGTCGACGCCCTTCCACACGAACGCGGTGCGCAGGGCGGGGTGTCGCTCGACGACGGCTCGCCAGGCCTGCTCGAACGCCGCGGTGTCGAGCGCGCCCTTCAGCGTGAACCCGAGCTGCGCGAGGTAGTCGCCGGACTCGGGCGCGAGCTCGGTGTGGAAGAGCATCCCGCGTTGCAGCGGGGTCAGCGGGTAGAGGTCCTCCATGCGAGGATCGCTCACCGCCCGCCTCCCGGCGGAGTCTCGGCAGGGCCGACTTGCCGCAGCACGTCGGCGAGCTGTCCGTCGTCGAGCTCGATCAGGTCGAGCGCCGGGGCGTCGGTCTCGCCGCGCACGTCGGTGAGCTCCCGGAGCTGCGCGCGGAAGGCGGCAGCCAGGCGCTCGACGCGCGGCCGCGCCGCTTCGATCGAGAACCAGTCCACGACGAGGACGCCGTCCTGGACGCGTGCGTCGATCTCGAGCGCATGGGTGCGGCGGCCCGCCGGTGCGCGGTCGCGGCCCGCGTCGACGAGGCTCAGGCGTCCGCGTTCCAGGGCGCCGTCGAGGCGGCCCAGGTAGTTGAAGGAGACCTCCGCAGCGGGCAGCGCGCGCAACGCCTCGGACTCGGGCGTCTCGCCCACGCCGCGCGCGAGCCAGCGCGCGGGTCCGCGGCGGCGCGCGCGCGCGAGGTCGCGCCGCACGGCGCGCAGTCGCGCCTGCGGGGTGACGGCGCCGGTCAGGTCGAGGCGCGTCTGGTGCAGCTCGGTGAACCAGCCGACCGTCCGCGCGACGTCCGGGCCGCCCGCCGGCTCGCGGCCGTGGGCTTCGACCTCGATCCAGGCCTCCGCGTGGCCGCCGACGTCGACGAGCGCGGCCGCGAGAGCGGTGACGAGCAGCTCCTCCTCGCTCGCGCCCGAGTCGCGCGCGGCGTGTTCGAAGCGCGCCGTGGCGTCCCCGTCGAGCGCGACGCGCGTGCGCACCTCGTCGCGTTCGCGACCCGGACCCGCGAGCCCGAGGGGGCCGGGTGCGGCGGCCAGCTCCTCGAGCGCGAGCTCGTCGACCGCCAGCTCGCGCGCGCGCCGCGCCGTCCACTGCGCCCACGCGCGCCACGTCGTCGGTGCCGGCGCGATCGCCGGCGGCCGGCCCGCGGCCTGCGCGGCGAGGTGCTCCTCGAGCTCGTCGACGAGCAGGCGCCAGGAGACCGCGTCGACGACGAGGTGGTGCGCGACGAGGAGCAGCAGCGTGCGCTCCTCCTCGCGCGCGAGCACGGCGCGCAGCAGCGGACCGCGGGTGAGGTCCAGGCCGGTCTGAGCCCGCGCGGTCGCGCGAGCACGGGCGGCGTCGCGCTCGGGCGGACCGAGGCCGCGCAGGTCGACCGCCTCGACGGCCACGGCGCTCGCAGCTTCGGCGGCGAGCGCGTGCCAGGCGCCACCCTCGCGGCGGAAGCGCAGGCGCAGGGCGTCGTGGCGCCGCGCGAGGTCGAGCAGGCCCGCGCGCAACGTCGACGCCTCGCAGTGGCCGTCGAGGGCCAGGAGGACGTGCTGGTTCCAGTGGTCGGGCCTCTCGAGCTCCTGCTCCAGGAGCCAGCGCTGGATCGGCGCGAGCGGGACGACGGCCCCGCTCGAGTCCTGCGCTGCTTCGGCCGGCGTCGCGGCCACCGTCGCGGCCCGGGCGAGGTCGGCCAGGCGCGGATGCTGGAACACGTCGCGCGGCGTGAGGCGCAGCCCCGCGCGCGCGGCGCGGGCGCAGAGCTGGATGCTGCGGATCGAGTCGCCGCCGAGCTCGAAGAAGCCGTCGCCCGGACCGACGCGCTCGACTCCGAGCAGCTCCTCGAAGAGTGCGGCGAGCGTGGCCTCGGCGTCGCCCCGCGGAGCGGAGCCCTCCCCCGCGAGCGCCGGTGGCGTGGGCAGCGCGCGGCGGTCGACCTTCCCCGCGGGCGTGCGCGGCAGCGCGTCGAGGCACACGACGCGCACGGGCACGAGATGGCGCGGAAGGCGCTCGGCGAGCAGGCGGCGCAGCGTCTCGGGCTCGCTCGCGGTGACGACCCACGCGCAGAGGCGGCTCGGACCGTCGCCCTCGGCACGCGCGGCGACGACGGCCTCGGCGACGTCGGGCAAGCGCGCGAGCTCGGCTTCGACCTCCGCGGGGTCCACGCGGAAGCCCGAGACCTTCACCTGCGCGTCGCGGCGGCCGAGGAACTCGAGCTGCCCGTCGTCGAGCCAGCGCGCACGGTCGCCCGTGAGGTACACGCGCGCTCCGGGCAGGGGCGCGTCGGGGTCGGGCGCGAAGCACGACGCGGTCAGGCGCGGGTCGCCGAGGTAGCCGCGCGCGACGCCCGCGCCGCCGACGACGAGCTCGCCCGGAACGCCCGCGGGCGCGCGGCGGCCCACACGCTCGAGCACGCCCGCCCGCCAGCCGGGCACGGGCCGCCCGATCGGGATCTCCGCGTCGGGGTCGAGGCCGTTCGCGGGATCGAAGAGCGTCGCGGTGACCGTGGTCTCGGTCGGGCCGTACGTGTTGACCCAGCGCGGCCGGTCGCCCGCGACGGCGCGCCACGCGGCGAGGCTGGCGGAAGACGCGCGCTCGCCGCCGACGATGACCAGGCGCAGACCCGCGGGCGGCCGGACGCCGCGCGCGGCCAGGCTCGCGGTCCACACGTGCCAGTAGGCCGTGGGCAGGTCGAGGACGGTGACGCCCTCGCGCGTGACGAGCTTCTCGAGCTCGTCCACCGAGGGCGCGGCCGCCTCCGTGCGTACGACGACGGTGGCGCCGGCGACGAGGGCCGGGAAGAGCTCCTCGACGCAGAGGTCGAAGCCCACGGACGCGTCGTGCAACACGACGTCGCGGGGGCCGAGCTCGAGGGCGCGCACGGCCGACAGCGCGTGGGCGAGCAGCGCGCCCCGCGGCACGACGACGCCCTTCGGAACGCCCGTGGAGCCGGAGGTGTGCATGACGTACGCGGCGGCTTGCGGCGATGCTTCGCACGGCGCGACCGGCGCGACGTCGCCCACGGGGGTGCTCTCGTCGAGGACGAGGTCGGCGCGCGGTTCGCGCGCCGCGAGGGCGCTCGGCGCGACGACCAGGGACGCGCGCGCGTCGTCGACGAGCAGGCGCCTGCGCGCGGCGGGCAGCTCGGGGTCGACGGGCATCCAGGCCGCGCAGACGGCGTCGCAGGCGAGCAGGGCCACGGTTCGCTCGAGCGAGCGCCCGGCGTGCACGGCCACGATCGTCTCGGCGCCTGCGCCGTTCTCGAGCAGCCTGCCCGCGAGGCGGTCGACGCGCGCGCGCAGCTCGGCGCGGCTCACGCGGCGCCCGTCGCAGAAGAGCGCCGTGGCGTCGGGTCGCTCGGCGGCGCGCGCACCGAGCAGCGCCTGCAGCGTGGCGTCCGCGGGGACGTCGAGGGCTGCACCGGTGCACAGGGCCTCGGTGGGCTCTTCGTCTTCGTCCAGGGGGAGCTCGGTCGCGCGGCGGTCGGGGTCGTCGAGCGCCGCGGCGAGGACGTGTGCGAACTGTCGGACCAACCGCTCGGCCGAATTCGGCGTGAGGACGTCGACGTCGAACTCGAGCGCCGCGGCCAGGGTCGGCTCGGCGTCGGGGGCGCCGAGCGGCGCCAGCGTCAACGACAGGTCGAACTGTGCGCTGCCGGGCTCGAGCTCGAGCGATTCGAGCGCGAGGCCGCCGACGTCGACGCGCGCGCCGCCGAGGCCGAGCGCCAGCGCGCCGAGGTCGCCGGCGACGCCGTCCTCGGGATGCTGCCAGACCAGGAGCGCGCGCACGAACGGGGTGCCGCTCGCGTCCCGCGCGGGGCGCAGGCGCTCGACGAGCAGCGGAAAGGGGAAGTCGGCGTGCGCGAGGCAGCGCGCGGAACGGCGCCGCGCGCGCTCGACGAGCGTCGCGAAGCTCGGGGCGCCGCCGAGGTCGGCGCGCTGCACGAGCGGGTTGACGAGGTAGCCGACGGCTCGCTCCAGCGAGGCCGCCGAGCGACCGGCGGACAGCGTCCCGAACGTGAACGCGTCGCGTCCGCAGAGGCGTGCGAGCAACGTCTCGAACGCGGCCAGCGCGACGACGTAGGGCGTGACGCCGCGCTCGCGGGCGAAGTTCGCGAGGCGCGCCGCCAGTTCGGGAGCGAGCGTCGTGCGCAGCGTGCGGCCGCGCTGGCGCGGCGCGGACCCGCGGCGGCGGTCGGCCGGGGGCGCGGCGGGCTCGGGTGCGTCGGCGAGCTCCCGAGACCAGAACTGCCACGCGGCCTCGCCGGCGGGGCTCGCGAGCCACGCCCGCTGGCGTCGGGCGAAGGCGTCGCCGGCGACCGCGGGGGGCAGCGCGGGAGCGCGGCCCGCGCGCTCGGCGTCGAGGAGCTCCCCGAGCTCCGCGAGAAGCGTGGCGAGCGATCCCTGGTCGAGCACGAGGTGGTGCGCGCCGAGGGCGAGCACGTCCGGCGCGTCCCCGCGGCGCAGGAGCACGAGGCGCACCAGCGGGCCTCGCGCGAGGTCGTAGGGGCGCCCCAGGAGCTCCTGCGCGCGCTCGCGGAGCGCGGCGTCGTCGCAGCCCGTGGCGTCGAGGAGCTCCAGCGCCGGCGCGCGCTCGCACGGGACCGCGCGCGGCTCGCCGTCGGGCCCCAGGTCGACGCCCGTGCGCAGCGCGGCGTGGCGTTCGACCAGCGCGGAGAAGGCGCGCTCGAGCGCCGCGGGGTCCAGGGGAGCGAGCACGCGCGCGGCGACCGCCAGGTGGTACGCGCGGCTCTCCGGCGCGAGGCGCTGCAGGAACCAGAGCGAGCGCTGCCCGAACGAGAGCTCGGTGGATGCGCGCGGGTCGCCGAGGTCCTCGGCCCCGGACCCGGGCGACGTCCGCGCGTCGTCGCGCGCGAGGTCGGCGGCGAGGTTGCGCAGGCTGGCGCCGTCGTGCAGGCGGGCGAGCGGGATCGGCGTGCCGTAGGCGCGTTCGACCGCGTGCGAGAGGCGCACGGCGCGCAGCGAGTCGAGGCCGAGGGCGGCCAGGGGCGCACTCGTGTCGAGCGTCGCGAGCGGTACGCCGAGGTCGTGCGCGAGCAGGCGCGCGAGCCATTCCTCGAGCGCTCGGGGCGTGCGCTCGGCCGGGGCGGGGGGCGCGCCCGGTGCGTCGCGGCGAGGAGCGGCCGTGCCCGGCGAGCCGGCCACGTCGGGTGCGCGCCACTCCGCGACGAGCGCGAGCTCGCCCGCGAGCCAGGCGTCGCGCGTCGCGCGCCGGCGGACCTTGCCGCTCGACGTGCGCGGGAGCGAGCCGGGTCGGATCAAGGCCACCGCCCCGGCCTCGACCTCGCAGGCCTCGGCCAGCGCGCCGCGCACGCCGGCCAGGATCGCGTCGGCGTGGTGCCGCCCGCGCCGCTCGACCTCGCAGACGAGGACCACGCGTTCGCGCCCGCCGAGCTCGACCGCGAACGCGGCGGCGCCGGAGCCGCGCAAATCGTCGTGGCCTTGTTCGGCGGCGAGCTCGAGGTCCTGCGGGTAGTGGTTCTGACCGCGGACGATGATCAGGTCCTTGCGGCGACCGGCCACGAAGAGCTCGCCGTCCTCGAGGAAGCCGAGGTCGCCCGTGCGCAGGAACGGGCCCTCGCCGTCGGCGAGGCGCGCGCGGAACGTCGCGGCGCTCTCGTCGGGCCGGTTCCAGTATCCGGTCGCGACGCTCGGGCCGCGCACCCAGATCTCGCCGACGGCGCCGTCCTCGAGGCGCCGGTGCGTCGCGGGGTCGACGATGGCGATCTCCTGGTCGCGCATCGTGACGCCGCAACCCACGAGAGGCTTGGCGCCGGTCGTCTCGGGCGCGACCGCGACGGCGTGGCCGGACGCGAGCGCGTCGGCGTCGACCCAGCGATGCACGGGGCCGCGGTCGTCGAGGCCGAGCGAGACGATCAGCGTTCCCTCCGCGAGTCCGAAGCCCGGGTGCAGGGCCTCGCGCCGGAAGCCGCACGGCGCGAAGGTACGCGCGAAGCGCTCGAGCGTGTCGAGGCGCACCGGCTCGGCGCCGTTCACGGCCATCTCCCACGTCGAGAGGTCGAGCCCGGCGACGCCCTCGACGGCCGCGCGCTCGGCGCACAGGTCGTAGGCGAAGTTCGGCGCGCAGCTCATCGTGCCGCGGTGGAGCGCCATGGCCTCGATCCAGCGCAGGGGGCGCGCCAGGAAGTCCGCGGGGGCCATGAGCACGCACGGCGCGCCGACCCAGACGGCCTGGAGCACCATGCCGATCAAGCCCATGTCGTGGTGCAGCGGCAGCCAGCTCACGATCGTCGAGTCGGGGCCGTTGCGGAACGCGTGGCGCAGGAGCTCCTCGTTGTGCGCGAGGTTCGCGTGGCTGACGGCGACGCCCTTCGGCGTGCCGGTGGAGCCCGACGTGTACTGCAGGAAGGCGAGGTCGTCAGGGCGCGGCCGGTGCTCGCGCCAGTCGTCCTCGAGGCCCTCGGGAAGCTGGTCGGTGGCGAGCCAGTGCAGGCGCGCCAGGGCCGGTGTACGCGCGGCGATGCGCTCGCGCTGCGCGAGCACCGAGCCGACCGTCAAGACCGCCGCGGCTCCGGAGTCGTTCGCCAGGGCCTGGGTGCGCTCCATGGCCCGGTGCGGGCGCGGCGGAGCCGTGGGCACGGCGATCGCACCGGCGTACAGGCAGCCCAGGAAGTCGGCGATCGGCGCCAGCCCGGCGGGGTGCAGCAGCAGCACGCGGGCACCGTGCACGGCCGCTCCCAGGTCGGCCCGGAGGGCTGCCGCGACGCGGCGCGCGCGGCGGTCCAGACCCGCGTAGTCGAGGCGTTCGTGCCGGTCCTCCGCATCCCGCAGGAACAGGAACGCGCGATCGCTCGGCTGCGAGCGGGCCCGGGAACGAGCGATGTTCACCAGGTCCGCGCCGCGCTCGCACGACGGGACTCCTCGACCGTTTCCTGTGCCCATCAGGGTGTACCATTCTGATAGGGCCCGGCAGATCCGGGAAGCTCGGAGAGCCGCGAAGTTCCGGAGCAGACCCGCGCGTGTCGTTCCCGTTGGAAGGAAGCAGTCCGCGCGGAGTCGGCGCGCCGGCTACTTCCAGCGGAAGATGCGCAGTCCGATGGCGAAGGCCGCGACACCCCAGACGAGCTGTACGACGATCTCGGAGACCAGGTCGCCGAGACCGCGGCCCTCGAGCATCACGCCGCGCAGCGCGTCGTTCAGCGCGGTCAAGGGCAGCGCGCGGATCAGCGGGTGGGCCAGCTCGTTGAAGCGCTCGTAGGAGAAGAACACGCCCGAGGCGAGGCCCATCGGC
>CAYGPA010000011.1:0-28079 GCA_964351535.1 uncultured Planctomycetaceae bacterium | reverse complement strand
CCCCGGGCCGTGCGTCCGAGTCCCGCTACGGCGAGTTCCCACACGGCCTACCCATCCTTGCGGATCCATCCGAGGTCTCCCCTCGATTGGAATGAGGGCGGGAGGCGCTGCGCCTCCTCGACATCGTCGCTCCGACCACGGGGGAAGTCATGCAACTGCTCACGACCGCTCTCATCGGCGTCCTCGCGCTCACCTCGACGGCGTTCGGCGCGCCGACCGCCACGTTTCCGGACTACTTCGTCGACGCCGTGAGCGGCGACGACGCCAACGGCGGGACGTCGCCGGGCGACGCCTGGCGCACGCTCACGCACGCGGCGAACACGGTGCCGGACCTGCTCCCCCTCGGCGGCACGGTGCGCGTCGCCCCGGGTCTCTACGACCAGGCACTCGGAGAGGTCTTCCCGATCCGCGTCCGGCCCCTCCTCTCGTTCGTCTCCGACATGGGTCCCGCGGCCACGATCGTGGACGGCGGAGGAACCCCGGAGACGCTGTTCGAGCTCGAGCAGCCCTTCCAGGGCGGCTCCGTGCTCTTCGAGGGTCTCACGCTCCGCGACGCGGGCCGTGGCGTGCTGGTGTATCCGGTCGGCGGAGCGTGCACCGCGGACTTCGTCGACCTGGAGGTGACGGGCATGGCGGAGGCAGGCCTGTACGCCCTCGCGGACGGCTCCCTCACGATCCGGCTCGAGCGCGTTCGCTCCACGGGCAACGCCTACGGGTTCATCACCGGCTCCTTCTTCACGCCCTTGCAGGCGACCGCCACGGACTGCGAGTTCAGCGGCAACTCCGAGATCGGCGCGTCGGTCTCCGGCGGCGACGCGGACCTCGTGTTCGACCTCGAGTCCTGCCGCGTGGAACGCAATGGCAACGTCGGTGTCTCCGCCTCCGGCCAGGGGCTGTCCGGCGGCTGCACGATGCGCTTGACGGGCTGCCTCGTCGCGGACAACGCGGGCGGCGGCTCGGTCTCCGGCTCCGTTCACGGGGCCACGGGGAGGATCGAGGCCGTGCGCACGACGTTCGCTCGCAACGGCGACTTCGGGTTGCGCGTCGGGCCTCTGGGCGGCGTGGACCTCGACTCGTGCATCCTCGCGGGGCACATGCAGGATCTCGAGCTGCTCCTGCCGGCCGCTGCGGCCGCCCGCTACACGATGATCCACGACCGCGCGTTCGAGGGCGTCGACGGCAACATCGGCGGCTTTCCGCTCTTCGTCGATGCGGCCGCGGGGGACTACGGCCTGCGCCCCGACTCGCCCTGCGTCGACGCGGGCAACCCCGCACTGGGGCTCGACCCCGACTGCACGCGCGCCGACATGGGCGCGTTCGCCTTCGACCAGGGCGGCCCCCAGACGTACTGCAGCGGCAAGCCGAACTCGCTGGGCTGCGTGCCCTTCGTCGCGACCACCGGCACCCCGAGCGCGAGCGGCACCGCGAGCTTCTTCGTCGAGGCGCACGACGTGCTGCCCGATCAGGCCGGCGTGCTGCTGTACGGCTTCGCACCGGGGCACCTCGCCTTCCACGGGGGCACGCTGTGCATCAAGGCGCCGCTGCGGAGACTCTCCACGACCTCCGCCAAGCAGACCGGCACGCCTCCGTGTCCCGGGACCCTGCGGCGCGACTTCAACCAGGTCGTCCAGGGAGGGGCCGACGTGCTCCTCACCGCCGGGCAGGTCGTCCACGCCCAGTGGCTGCAGCGCGACCCCGCCGACCCGGCCGGATTCGGCGACTCGCTCTCGAACGGCGTGACCTTCAGCGTCTGCCCGTGATACGGGCAGACCGCAGCGGATTGTGCGACCGGACCTCACGATCACGGATGGGGCGCAGGGGTTCCATCCCGGGATGCTCGGGATGTGGAGACGCCGCTCTGCTCAGTGCGGCGGTCTTACCGGCAACCTCCCCGGAGTCGACTGTTCTCCGGGCCGACCTTCCGGTCTCACTTTGCGGTTTGGCTCGAGTGACCACCAAATGACCAGCAGGAAGAGCACGAGGGCCAGTCCGCCCAGGATGTACATCTTCCGTCGAGACTTGCCCGGAGCACCCACGGGGTGGTCGGTCTCGTCCGACGACGACTCGGCGGTCTGAGGAGAGGGATCGGCAAGTTCCGCAGGCCGCGCTTCCGCGGCCAGAGCCTCCGCCTCCACCCCGTCTCTTCGGTTCGCGAACCGCTGCAAGCTCTCCACCAGTCGATCCACGTCCGAATGGAAACGATCGTCGCTGATGGACAGGGCATTGCGAGTGCTCAGCGCCTGGAGATCCAACGGGAGCTCGCTCGGCTGCGGCATGGTCGAGTTCCGGACGAGCACCGGGATGACCCGGATGTCTCGTCCGAGTGCGGTGGAGAGTTCCAGGCGCACGAAATCCTGCTCGTCCTCGATGCGACGCTCTCCAGCGTCATTGGTCGCACCGAGCCAGTCGCGACCGATGATGACGATGAGAACATCCGCCAGTCCCACCGCCTCCTGGATGACCTCGACGAAATCCTCGCCGTAGTCGATGCTGTCGATGTCCATGAAGACCTGGTCGTCTCCAAACACCTGGACGAGGCGGTCAAAGAGGCGGCCCGCATGCGCAGACGCGTCATCTCGCCGGTAGCTCAGGACTATGCGCGCCATGAACTCTTGCCCTCACCAGGAGTGTACGAGATGAGCCGGCACCGCGGCGAGCGCTGCAGAGCGAGCTAGATAGTCCGAGATGAAGGGGACAGAGCGCCGCTCGGACGTGGCCTCACACGGATCGGAGCGATCTTCGCGTCCGTGTCCCTGAGCCTCCCACGTTGCGGTGCACTCCGGACTCCGGTTGATTGCGCTCGCTTGATTCTCGGGGGAGCCGCGCGGAGATGAGCCTGGCGCAGCGTGGAGACGAATTCGGCATCACTCGGAGGGAGCAAGTGAGGATGGTGCACCGTGGCGGCTTCGGCGACAGCCTCAGCAATGCCGTGACGTGCCTCGTCTGTCCGTGACGAGACCGCGAATCCGGGCGGGAGGACTACGCTCGGAGTCGCAGGATCATCTCGAGTTGCACGGCGGCGCCGAAGGGCAGCTGCGGTGCGCCCGTGGCCGTGCGAGCGTGGCGCCCCTCCTCGCCGTAGAGCGCGACGAGCAGGTCCGAGGCGCCGTCCACGACGGCGGGTTGGCGCACGAAGTCCGGCGCCGAGCGCACGAACCCGCGCAGGAAGTCGACCGACGCGACGCGGTCCAGGTCGCCCAGCTCCGCCTTCACGATCCCGAGGAGCAGCAGGGCCGTGTCGCGCGCCGCGCGCACGGCCGTCTCGAACTCGATCTCCGAGCCGACCTCGCCCCGCAGCTCGCTGACGCGCGCCGAGACGTAGAGCACCTCACCGACGCGCTTGCAGCCCAGGTAGTTCGCCACCGGAGCCTTCGCGGGCGGCACGGAGAGGCCCAGCTCCGCGAGCCGGCCCTCGATCACGTTCGTCATGTTCCCTCCTTCGTGCTCGAAACCGCGGCGGCCGTGCGCGAAGCCTCAGTACCAGACCTCGCAGTCGTCGCCGCGCTGCTCGACGCGATACACGCGCGCCTTCTTGCAGGCGACGTCCTGGGCGGCCCCCGTCGCGGGGTCGAACTTGTAGTTGTGCAGCGGGCAGACGGCGAAGCGACCCTGCGCCAGCGGCCCGTCCTGGATGCGCCCGCCCTCGTGCGGGCAGCGGTCGTCGACGGCGAAGAAGCGTCCGTCGACCCGGCACAGCACGAGGCACGTCCCGCCGGCGAGCGGATCGCCGAGCGCCACCTTCTTCGACATGCCTTCCTCGAGCTTGCCGGCGCCCTGGATCAGCACCGAGCGTCCCCGGAAGAGGCTCTTCAGTCGTGACAACATGGGCGCGATGCTAGCCCGGAGCCTTCACGACGCGTAGATCGAAACGGCTCAACTCGCCTTTGGACTGCGTGCTCATGAATGGTTCGGGCTAGCATGCGCCTCCCGTGAAGCCGCTCGTGATCTTGGACGTCGTCGGACTCACGCCGCGCCTGGTCGGCGACGAGACCCCGCACCTGCAGGCCCTCGCGCGGCGCGGAGCGGCGGCTCCGCTGGGTAGCGTGCTCCCGGCCGTCACGTGCTCCGCCCAGGCCACGATGCTGACGGGCACCCTGCCCCGCGAGCACGGCGCGGTCGGCAACGGCTGGTACTTCCGCGACCTCGGCGAGGTCTGGCTGTGGCGCCAGAGCAACCGGCTCGTCGCCGGGAAGAAGCTCTACGAGCTCGCGCGCGAGCGCGACCCGGCGTTCACGTGCGCCAAGATCTTCTGGTGGTGGAACATGGGCGCGGCCGTCGAGTGGTCGATCACGCCGCGGCCGTTCTACCCCGCGGACGGTCGCAAGATCCCGGCCGTGTACGCCTGGCCGACCGACTACGGCACCGAGCTCGAGGCGCGCCTCGGGGCCTTCCCGTTCTTCGACTTCTGGGGGCCGCGCTCGGGCCTGCCGTCCAGCCGCTGGATCGCGGACGCCGCGATCGAGACGCTGCGCTCGAAGCGCCCGACCCTGACGCTCGCCTACCTCCCCCACCTCGACTACTCGCACCAGCGCTTCGGCCCGCGCGACGAGCGCTCGCGGGCGGCGGTGCGCGAGGTCGACGCGCTCTGCGGCGACGTGATCCGCGCCGCGGACGAGGTCGGGGCCGAGGTCCTCGTGGTCAGCGAGTACGGCCTGCGAGACGTCGCGCGCCCCGTGCACGTCAACCGGGCGCTGCGCGAGGCCGGCCTGCTGGTCGCGCGCGAGACCCCGGGAGGCGAGGTGCTCGACACCTTCGGCAGCCGCGCCTTCGCCGTGGCCGATCACCAGGTCGCCCACGTCTATGCGCGCGACGACGAGTCCGCGCGCCGCGCGCGCGACGTGCTCGCGAAGCTCCCCGGCGTGGCCGAGCTGCTCGACCGCGACGGCCAGGCCCGCTTCGGGCTCGACCACGCGAACGCCGGCGACCTGGTCGCCGTCGCCGAGCCGGATGCGTGGTTCACGTACTACTACTGGCTCGACGACGGGCGCGCGCCGGACTTCGCACCCACCGTCGACATCCACCGCAAGCCCGGCTACGACCCGTGCGAGCTCTTCGTCGACCCGCGGCTCTCCGTTCCGGCGCTGCGCATCGCGCGGAGGCTGGCGCAGAAGAAGCTCGGCATGCGCTACCTCATGGACGTGATCCCGCTGGATGCGAGCCTCGTGAAGGGCAGCCACGGCGCGCTGCCCGCGGATCCCGCGGACGGTCCGGTCCTCGTCGCGTCGCGCGGCTTCGGCGGTGCCGCGGGCGAGAGCGGGCCGGAACCGCGCGACGGCGTGATCGCGATGGAGTCGGTCCGCGACCGCGCGCTCCAGATGATGGAGCTCGGAGCGCCGTGAGCCGGCCCGACCCCGAGAAACGGTCCGACCCCGAGAAACGGTCCGATCCGGTGAACCGGCCCGACCCGGAGGCGGCCGCGCAGCGCGCGCGTGCGCTGCTGGAGCAGAACGCGCAGCTCGGCGTGCGCGCCGGGGAGCTGCCCGCGGAGGCCGTCTGGCTGAACTCGGAGCCGCTTTCCTTCGCGGAGCAGCTCGCCGGACGCGTGGTGGTGCTCGACTTCTGGACCGCGTGCTCGGTGCACTGCGTGCAGGCCGCCGACGATCTGCGCTGGCTCGCGCGGCGCTACGCCGACGCACCGCTCGCGATCGTGGGCTGCCACGCCGCCAAGTTCCCGCACGAGCTCGAGGCGCGCACGATTCGCGACGCGCTCCTGCGACTCGAGCTCGACCACCCGGTCGTGCTCGACGAGGAGTTCGCGCTCGGTCGCGCCTACGGAGTGCGGGCCTGGCCGACGCAGGTGATCGTCTCGCCCGACGGCCTGGTGGTCGGGCAGGTCAGCGGCGTGGGGCAGCGCGGCGTGCTCGACCTCCTGGTCGGCGAAGCGCTCCGCCTGTTCGCCGCGAACGCGACGGCCGCGCCCAGGCGCCTCGCGACGCGTCCCGAACGCCGCGCGGAGTGGCCGCGGCCGCTGCGCTACCCGGCGGGGCTCGCCGTCGCTCCCGACGGCCGGTCGCTTTGGATCGCGGACACCGGCCACCACCGGCTCGTCCAGGTGACGCTCGCGGGCGAGACGGTGCAGGTGCTCGGCGACGGGCGGCCGGGGCTCGTCGACGGCGAGCTCTCCCGGGCGCGCTTCCGCGGTCCGCGCGGTCTCGCGTTCCACGGCGACAACCTGCTCGTCGCGGACACCGGCAACCACGTGCTGCGGCGCGTCGACGTGGCCCGCGGACGCGTCGCGACGCTGCTCGGAACGGGCCGGCCCGGCGGCAAGCACCTGGGGGGGAGCTTCGCGCCGAACGAGGTTCCGCTCTCGTCGCCCGCCGACCTCGTCGTGCGCGGGGACGACGTCCTCGTCGCGATGTCCGGGTCGCACCAGATCTGGCGCCTCGATCTCTCCGCGCCCGCGCTCGGCGTGCTCGCGGGGGACGGCTCGGAAGGCAAGCGCGACGGTCCCGGACCGCAGGCCTCGCTGGCGCAGCCCTCGGGGCTCGCGGTCTGCGGCGCGGAGCTCTTCGTCGCCGACGCGGAGTCGTGCTCCGTGCGCGCCGTCGACCTCGCGACCAGCGAGGTCCGCACCGTCGCCGGCGGCGCGCAGGATCCCGAGGACCTGACTCACTTCGGCGACGAGGACGGCGTGGGTCCGGGCCGCCGCTTCCAGCGCCCGCTCGGGCTCGCGGCGCACGGCGAGTTCGTCTACGTGGCCGACGCCTACGGCCACCGCATCCGCCGGCTCGATCCGCGGTCGGGCGAGGTGGACACGCTGGCCGGAACGGGCGAGCCCGGCGTGCAGGACGGCGCACCCGACGCCGCCCGCTTCCGCGAGCCGGCGGCGCTGGCCGGCGTCGCCGACGTCCTGTTCGTGGCCGACGCCTGCAACCACCGCATCGCGGTGGTCGATCGCAAGTCGGGCCAGGTGCGCACGCTGCCGCTCCCGGACGTGCCGGTGCTCTTCGAGGAGCAGGACCCCTCGTCCGCCTTCGGGCGCACCTTCGACAGCGCACCCCTCGAAGCCGTACCGGAGACGCGCATCCACCCGCACGTGGAGGCCAAGGTCCGGCGCGGCTCGGCGCGGCTCCAGATCCGCCTGCAGCTCGCGCCCGGCGAGGCGCTGGCCCCGGGAGCCCCGTCCCAGTACCGCGTGCTGCCCCAGGGCGGGCTCGTGGCCGCGCGATCGGTCGCCGGCGGGATCGAGGAGCCCGAGCTCGAGATTCCGCTCGGAGTCGAGGCCGCCGGGCAGCTCCTCGTCCAGGTGCGGTACTACGTGCTGCGGCCGGAAGGTTCTTCGGTCCTGCGGTCCGCGGAGTGGAGCGTCGAAGTTCAGGTCGCATCCGACGGCGCGAGCCGCGTCGCCCTGGTCGACGGCGCCGGGTAGGATTCTGGCGAGGGCGCCCCGAGGGGGGGGCCACATTCCAAGGCTCCCGGGGGGGAACCCGTGACGACAACGAAGACCGCTGGGCCGCGGGGAGCGGCCCGCCTGGATGCGTCGATCGTACTGCTCTCGGCATCGCTGCTGATGTTCGAGATCCTGCAGATGATCACGCTGTCGCTGCAGACGATCGAGCGCAACGCGTTCCTGGTCGTGTCGCTCTGCATGCTCGGCCTCGGAGCCGGCGGCTCGCTCGCGACGTGGATCGGCGAGCTCGACCGCGAGCGCGCGCAGCGCCTGCTGTCCCGCATGGCGCTGGCCTTCGCCGTGACGCTCGTCGTGTCGCAGATCGCGACGACGCGAACGCACCACCTGGTCGTGTTGATCCTCGTCGGCGTCGTCCCCTACGTTTTCGTGGGAACGTACCTGGCGGTGCTGTTCCGCGGCTGGAGCGAGCGCGTGAGTCGCTCCTACTTCCTGAACCTGACCGGTTCGGGCCTGGGCTGCATCGGCCTGGTGGCCCTGCTGAACACGACGGGCGATGCCGGGCTCTCCTTCCTGGTCATCGCGTGCGTCGCCGCGCTCGCCGCGCTGGTCGCTCCCGGCGCGAACCTGGTGGCCCCGGCCGTCGTGGTCCTCGGGGCGGCCGGACTGATGCCCCTGCGCGCGAGCCTGCTCGCCTTCGAGGCCGACCCCACGAAGGGTATCGCCCGCCTCTTGAACCACGAGACGGTCGAGGCGCGCGTCACGTGGTCGAAGTGGGGCTACCTGGGCCGCCTCGACGTCGTCGAACCCGTGGCCAACGTGGCGGAGTTCACGTTCGACGGACCGCTGCTGCAGGAGGTCATGGACCGCGGGCTGGACGGCCGCTACCTGTTCGCCAGCGGCGACAACTGGACCAAGGCGATCGACTTCGGCGACGACGACGAGTACCGGGCGCAGTTCGTGTCCACGTACCGCCACGGCGCACCGTACGTCGTCCAGAGCCAGCCCGACGTGCTGAACATCGGCTACGGCGGCGGCATCGACGTCTTCCTGGGCGTCCAGAACGGCGCGCGCTCCGTCGTCGGAGTCGAGATCAACCCGCTGATGATCGAGGCGGTGCGCTCGCACCTGCCCGGGTTCTTCGAGGACTACTACGACGACCCGCGCGTCGAGATCCACAACATGGACGGCCGCACCTACGTGCGGAACACCGACCGCCGCTTCGACGTCATCACGCTGACCGAGGTCGACACGGGCGCCGGCCTGCACGGCAACGCGCACGTGCTGTCCGAGAACTACCTGTTCACGCAGGAGGCCTTCACCGAGTACTTCGGGATCCTCACCGACACCGGAACGCTCTACTTCTCGCGCCCGTACACGCAGATGCTGCGCATGGTGCTGTCCGCGACGAACGCCCTGCGCACGCACGGCGCGGCGAACCCGGCGGACCACGTCGCGATCTTCGGCGACGAGCGCACCCGCAGCATCCTGATCTCGCGCAGCCCCTACACGCCGCAGCAGATCACGGCGCTGCGCGACTGGTACCAGGGCGTAGCCTCGTACCTGCCCGGCCAGGCCGGCAACGAGCCCGAGCTCGAGGAGCTCTTCCGCGCCGTCGCGGCCGACGACGTGGACGCCTACCTCGCGCAGCAGGAGGAGGACCTCGCGCCGGTGCACGACGACCGGCCGTACTTCTACCTCTTCAGCCGCAGCCTGCTCTCCTCGCGGGCCGGCGAGGTCCTGCTGCGCATCCTGTTCTGGACCGTCGCCGTCGGCGCGCTGCTGATCCTGCTTCCGCTGGCGCGCCTGCGGCGCGTACCCGTTGCGCGCGGCGGGCTCACGCGCCTGCTGGGCTACTTCGCCTGCCTGGGTGCCGGCTTCATGCTGGTCGAGGTCGGCCTGATCCAGAAGCTCGTGCTGTACCTGGGGCACCCGTCGTACTCGCTGACGGTGACGCTCTTCTCGATCCTGCTCTTCTCCGGCCTCGGCAGCATGACCGCCGGAAGGCTGGATGCTCGCAAGCGCCTGCCCGCCGCCGCGATCTTCGTCCCGCTGCTCGTCGCGGTCGTGTTCTACGCGTACGGCCTGCAGCCGCTGCTCGACGCGATCCCGGTGGACACCCTGCCCGCCCGCATCGCCACGGTCGCGGTGCTGCTCGCGCCCGGCAGCTTCTTCATGGGCATGCCCTTCCCCACGATGCTCGGTCGACTGAGCGCCGCCGAGGCGCCGCTGATCCCGTGGGCCTGGGCCGTGAACTCGCTGACGTCCGTCGCGGGCTCGGTGATCACGGTCCTGCTCGCCATGAAGTTCGGCTTCACCGCTACCATGCTGGTCGGCGGCGCCGTCTACGTCGGCGCCCTGATCCTGTTCCGCCGCCGCGCCTGATCCACGGCCGGCGGCGGCGCCCCATGCCGATCGACACGAGCCGCAGCGACTACCAGCGCATCTACGCCACCGTGGACGCCATCCCGCGCGGCCGGGTGGCGACCTACGGGCAGGTCGCGCGCGAGGCCGGCCTGCCGCGGAACGCGCGCCAGGTCGGCTTCGCGCTGCGCCACCTGCCCGCGGACTCGGAGCTCCCGTGGCACCGCGTAGTGAACGCCGGCGGAGAGATCAGCGGGCGCGGCAAGCCCGACAAGGAGCGCCGCCACCGCCGCCTGCTCGAACGCGAGGGCATCGACTTCGGCCCCCGCGACAGGGTCGACCTGCGCCGTTTCGGCTGGCGGCCGGACTGAGACCGAGCAGCGGCGCCGGCCGGTCGTCGTCCACGGCGCCAGGCCGTGCCTCCGGGCCGCGCTGAAGCAACGCCCGCATCCAGAGCGGCGCGGATCCGCAGCGGACCCCCGGTTCGCCCGCGAAGCGACGGGTCAGGGCGTCTCCCGATAGCCCTCGCAGGCCCAGAAGCGAAACAGCCCCACGGGTTTGCCGCCGACCAGCGCGGGCAGCTCGCCGAGGGGGCGGGTCGTCTCGAAGCGCGCGAGATCGCTGCAATCGTCGCGATCGTCGTCGCGGTCCCAGACGAGCAAGATCCCGCGGTCGCCGGGCTCCGCATCCCCGTACCACATGTCGAACTGGTTGAACCGGCCGTCGAGGACGATGACGGGCACCTGCCCGTACCAGGCGACGCGGCTCGCGCGCGACCAGTTGTGGATGAACACGCGCGGTGCGGCGCCCGGCTGCGCAGCCATCTCGTCGCGCAGCCGCAGGCATTCCGCGGTCGCCGCGCGGTAGCCGTACAGCGCTGCCATGGGGTGCTTGTACGGGGGGAACGGGTTCCAGGTCATCCACGGCAGCACGTGCAGCAGCGCGAACCCGAGCACCGCCAGGCCCGCCGACAGGTACGTGAGGACGCGCAGGGCGCGACGGCGCCTCCAGGACGCGAGGATCCAGCCCGCCAGCAGCGGGGTCGTTCCCGCCCAGCCCAGCGCGGTCCAGTGCGGAAGCCCGCGCGCGTGACCGGAGTTCCACCCGAACAGCAGCAGCACGGGAAGCACCAGCGCGTACGTGACCGCCACGCCGCGCTCGCGCCGTCGAGGCCAGGCGGCAACCAGCGCGATCCAGCCCCCGACGTAGACGAGCGGCGTGTACGCGGCGAGCTGTCCAACCTGCGTCTGCAGGAACTTCGCGGGGTCCCAGCCGTCGCCCCCCGTGCCGTGGTCGATCTGGAACGCGAAGGACACCCAGTCGTGGGCCCGGTTCCAGAGCACGACGGGAGCGACGAGGGCCGCGGCGAGCACGACCGCGAGCCACGGTCCGGGCGAGGCCAGCGCGCGCACGCCGCCGAGGCGCGGCAGGAGCAGGAGCGTCGTGGCGACCAGCGTGACCGCCGTGTACTTCGAGAGCCCCCCGAGTCCGAGCAAGAGCCCCAGGAGCAGCCAGTGGCGCAGAGACGCGCCTTCGGTCATGCGCAGGAGCAGCGTCGCCGTCAGCAGGGCCACCAGCAACAACGGCGCTTCCGGCGCGAGGCCGAGACTCAGGAGCTGGAACGCCGCGCCTCCCTGCAGGAGCAGCACGGCCACGAAGGGTAGCCACGGCGACTCGTCCGGGAAGAGGCGCGAAGCCAGGTGGAAGAGGGTCAGGCTCGCGAGCGCCAGCAGCGTGATCGGAACGACGCGCAGCGCGAGGTCGCTGTGCGAGATCGGCAGGATCAGGGCCTGCAGCCACCCGACCATGGGCGGGTGGTCGAAGTAGCTCCAGTCGAGTTGCTGCGCGTAGAGCGCGTAGTGAGCACCGTCGACGCTGAGCTCCATGCGGCCTGCGACGGCGAGGTGCAGCAGCGAGACCACCGCCACCAGCGCGCACGTCCAGCGCCACGGTCGAGGATCAGGTGAGCCGTGCACGCGCCTTCGGCCTCCTCCCTCTCGGCACCAGGATCCAGAGCGCGAGGAGACCGACTCCTATCGTAGCCGCGCGCGCGACCCGCGTCGCCAGCGGCCGAACCTCGGCCCTGGCACCACCGAACGGAGCTCCCGCGTGGCGGAACACCGGGTTCGTGAACAGGACCCGCCCTTCGAGCGCTGCCTCGACGCGGACGTAGGTGTCCTCAGGCTGCAGCGGGTAGGCGGCGGAATCGGTCTCGGCCCGCGAGGCGAGCACGCGCCCGCCCTGACCGATGAAGCGGATCTCGTCCACCGGCCCATCCAGCTCGACGCACAGCTCGCCGGACGGATCCAGAGTCTGTGCGCGCAGCTCCGGCATGCCCTCCTTGTGCCGGTCGAAGACCGAGTAGAACTGCCCGGCACGCAGCGCGGCGGTCACACCCTCCGCGGTGCGCGTCTTCGCGCTCACGCACAGCCAGCCGATGCCGCTGTGGCTCTCGCGCTCGAGGACGTGATGCCCATCATCGCTGGCGAAGCCCCAGACCAGACGGCCGGCGGAGAGCGCGGAGTCCCAGAAATCGGTGTCGCGGCCGTACTTGCTCGCGACCTCCAGACCCTGATAGCCGGTGAGGAGCTCCATGTCCGCGCGCGAATAGGCACCTCGCATCGAAGGATGGTTCAGGACCACCACAGGACCGGTCTCCGCCAGCTTGTCCACGAGGTACTGCTTGTGGCGCCGCGTGGCGATCAGGGGAGCATCGAACCAGGAGACGCGACGCGCGCCGACCACGGTCTGATGGATCTTGCGAAGACCGAAACCGTGCTCGTAGGCCGGCACGTAGATGCTGTTTCGCTGGGCCGGGGGCTCGATCCGCATGTAGTTGGAGATGCCCGCGACGTCGTACCCCTGCCGTTCGTAGTGCTCGACGACCTGAGCCACCGTACCGCTACTGCTCGACAGGCCGCCCCAGGCACCCGTGTGAGCGTGGAAGTTGGCGCGCAGCACGCTCCCGTCGAACCCCTCGTAGGGGTCGTACCACAACTCTCCCGCGAACGGACGCGAGGGCGGGAACCGGTAGACCGGCGGCCAGGCGGCCTCGAGGGTCAGCAGCACGACGATCCCGCACAGCGAGAACCGTAGCATCCGGGTCCGCCGCTTCTCGCGTTTCGCAGGGGGACTCGTCTCGGCCACATCCCGACGCCGCCTGGCGCGCGGTTGTGCTACAGGGTGCCGCGCGGTGCGCACGATCCCTCGCAAGAGCTGCGGACCAAGACGAGCTCCTCGACGCTCGCGACGTCCTGAAGCGGACAGGAGACGATTCGATCCAGCGCCCGGCGCTCCTCCTCGTCCGAGACCAGGATCAGGTTGCTGGGGCTGCCGTGCAGGCGCTCCACCATCCGCCCGGCGTCCGCGTCCAGGCAGAACGCCTGGTCGCGAGCTCCGCTCGCATGTCCGAACTCCGCGTGCCGCGCTTCCCACAGCACGACGGGGTGCCCCAGGTAGTAGGGAACGCCTCGGTAGTAGTGCCCGAACGACAGAATCGGCTCGCCCGGCCGACGAGCACGAGTGGCCTCCCTCGCGACTTCCCGCGGTACGGACAGCGAGTTGAGATTCCCCAGCGCCCAGGGCAGGACGCCGAGGAACGCCACGAAGCCGAGGGCGTAGGAGCTCAGCGCGACAACAGGCTTTGCACGCAGGGCCCACCACGCCCCGACGCCGCAACCTGCAGCCAGCGACGCGAGAGCCACGGCGACGGGCCTGCGAAGCGTCCTGACCTGCTCCGCCACGTCCGCACCGAACCGATCCGATAGGAACGGCCCGAGGTAGCCCCAGGAAAGCAGAGCCGAGACCAGAAGCCCCAGCGAGACGGACAGGAGCACCAGAGGAGCACCAAGCCACGCGGCCCTCCAGCGCGAGACTCCAGGCGAGCGGATCAGGAAGTCGGCGATCAGGAGCGCGGCCGGTGGACAGCAGGGCAACAGGTAGTAGGCGAGCTTCCCCGTGGAGATCGAGAAGAACGCGAGAGGCAGGAGCAAGCCCGCGAGCCACAGAGTGCTCGCGCCCAAACGATCCGGCGCGGCGCGACCCCGATCGCGCCAGGCCCGCGCGAGGCTCGCGGGCAGGAGCAGCGACCAGGGCAGCAGCCCGCCCAGCAAGATCGGTACGTAGAACCACCACGGCTGGGTGCGCCCGAACCGCCCGCCGTTCGTGAAACGCTGCACGTTGTTCTCGTACAGGAACTGGTGCAGGTAGCCCTCGTTCTGCGAGGCCATGGCGACGAACCACGGCGAAGCCACGAGCAGCATCAGGACCGGCCCATCCGGTCGCAGCAGGGCCCTGAGGGCCGCCCCGTTCCGCTGGAGCACGAGCACCAGTCCGAGCGGGGCGGCGGAGAGAACGACACCGAGCGGCCCCTTGGTGAGGATCGTCAGCGCGCAGACGACCCAGAACGCCAGGATCCACCGCCTCGCGGGCCGAGCCGACTCGAACGCTCGATGACCCGCGAAGGCCGCCGCGGTCACGAGCAGCGTGAGAACCGGGTCGACCATGGCCGCCCTCTCGAGCAGACCGAAGAGCGGCATCGACGCCAGCACGAGCGCCGCGAGCAGGCCGACGCGAGGTCCGCGTGTGCGCCAGCCCCAGTGGCACACGAGCAAGATAGTCAGGAGTGAGGCCAGCGCGGACGGGAGGCGCGCGGCCGCCTCGCCGAATCCGAACAGGCTCATGGAGGTGGCGGCGAGCCAGAAGTAGAGCGGCGGCTTCGAGTAGTACGCGATCCCGTTCAGGCGCGGAGTCACCCAGGAGCCGTCGCGAACCATGTTCGCCGCGATGTCGCTGTAGCGCCCCTCGTCCGGATCCTGCAGGGCGTACTGGCCCAGACCCGCGAAGATCGAGAAGGCGAGCAACACGACGAGGAGCTGCAGGAGCAGGCGCGGCCCGAACCGCATGCAGTGACCCTCGACCTGTTCAACGGCCTGGACATCGGCCCCGACCGGAGCCGCGGACCCACTCGGTCCGGGCGAGACGGGGCCCTCGGTGCGAACGGACGTCTGCATGGCATGTTCCTTCGACGAACCGGTCCCGCTCGTGCGGCGCCGGGAACGGTCCGCGGGCGCCGCGCGGTCGACCGCAACAGAGGCAACATGGATGGCTCACCGGCCGGCCGGGCATTACCGGGCCGCAAGGCCGGGCACATTGCGTCGATGTAATCCGCTGCCGTGCCTCGGGACGTGGCGCTCCCTGCACAGGTGAGGCAATCTGCCCGGTGACCGACGCCGGCTCACGAACACGTGATGCGGTTCGAGGCGCCCACCCTCGCCCCCGACTCCAGGTCCGACGAATGCACTTCTGCCTCATCGACGACGATGCGCGCTTGCTCTCCACGCTCGCGAGAGGCTTTCGGGAGTCCGGCCACGAGTGCGAGACCTATCAGAACGGCGCGGAGGGGCTCGCGCGCATGCTGGACCGGACCCAGCCCGAACCCGACGTCCTCCTGCTCGACGTGATGATGCCCAACCTCGACGGCTGGGCGCTGCTCGCCCGGTTGCGAGAGGCCGGCCTGCAGACACCCGTCATCTACTTGACCGCGAGGCAGGCCGTGGAGGACCGCGTGCGCGGGCTCGAGCTCGGCGCGGACGACTACATGATCAAGCCCTTCGCGTTCCAGGAGCTGCTCGCTCGGCTCCAGGCCGTTTCCCGCCGACACGGCTACCGCGAGCCTCTGACCGTCGGGGAGCTGACGGTCTACCGCACGAAGAACCGGGTCGAGTTCCGGGGTCGAGAGATCGAGACCAGCCCGAAGGAGCACGCCTTCCTCGAACGGCTGTGCGCCGAGCCTGGCAAGGTGTCTTCACGTCCCGAGTTGCTGTCGAGCATCTGGGACATCCAGTTCGACCCTCAGACCAACGTTGTGGAGGTGCTGGTGGCCCGCTTGCGCAAGAAGCTCGGCAACGACGCAGCCCGCCTGATCGAGACCGTCGTCGGCGAAGGCTATCGGATTCGGCTCCCGGAGGCGAAATGACCGGGCGGGGCCGGCACGAAGCGGGTGCTCACTGGAGCCTGCGACGGCGCCTCATCGGCTGGACGGCGATGATCGTCTGCACCGTCTGGATTCTCGGCGGCGGACTCGTCGCCTGGATCGCCTACGACGCACTGCAGCGCGAGCTGGACGCCCTGGCCGTGGAGGAGATCGCGGAGCTCACGGTCGACGTTCTCGAAGCTCCTCTCGAGCAGCAGGACCTCGAGTCCATCGCCGACGAGCTGGACCGCGAGCACCCCGAGATCTTGCTCAGCCTGCGCGCCTTCCGGCAGGCCGACCAGGAGCCGTGGGTCGAGGCCGGCGCACCCCCGCGGATCCCCTGGCCCGCGGGGCGTCTTGCGAAGGACGAGGTGACGACGAAGCCGGGACCCGTCTTGCGCAGACGCAGCCAGACGATCTCGGCACGCCTCGTGACGCCCGCCGGAGGTGTGTCGAAGACGCCCCTTCGGATCGAGCTCCTGATCGACGGCCAGCCTCGCGTCGAGGAGCTGAAGCACGTCGGGACGCTGTGCCTCATCCCGGCCCTGGTCGGCGGGGTCCTGGCCGTCCTCGGCGGAGCGCTGTTCTCCCAGCGACTGTCGCGCCTGCTCGCGCAAGTCGGGCAGAGCGCCGCGACTTCACGGCTCGACGAAGCGGAGGAGATCCACTGCCCCGAGCACGCGCCAGACGAGATCCGGCAGGTGGCCGAGGCCTTCTCGGAGACCGTCCGGGAGATGCGCTCCGAGCACTCCCGGAACGTGCTCCTCACCGCGGGGCTGGCCCACGAGCTGCGCTCGCCGCTGCAGAACCTGATCTCGGAGGCCGAGGTCGCCCTGCTGCGCGAGAGAGCCTCCGAGGAGTATCGAGAGCTCGTCGCGCAGCAGCTGGAGGAGCTCAGAAGCCTCGCGATGGTCGTCGACAACATCATCACGCTGACCGCCCTGCGCGACACGCAGCACCTGCCCCGGCAGGAGTCGTTCGACTTCGGCGCCGAGATCCGCATGCGGCTCACCCAGGAGGCGAGCGATGCCGAGCGCCGCAGCGTGACCCTGCAGGTCGAGGAGCAGGGGGACGTCGGGCTCCGCGGCGACCGGGAGGCTCTCGTGCTCATGCTGCGCAACCTGATCGGCAACGCCATCCGCTGGACGAAACCGGGGACCACGGTCAAGACGATGCTGGACGGGCACTCCGAGGAGCTCGTCGTCCGGGTCGAGGACGAGGGTCAGGGCGTCCCCGAGACCGAACGCGAAGCCATCTTCGAGGCCTTCTATCAGGGGAGCACGCCCGCGGGCTCGCGCGCGGGGTACGGCCTCGGCCTCGCACTCGCCCGCAGAGCCGCGCGTTCGCACGGCGGCGACATCGAAGTCGGCGACACCCCGACCGGCGGCGCGCGCTTCACGGTGCGCCTCCCGCGCGCGCTCACGCCCTGACGCCCGGGGCGTCGCCCGGCAGGCCGCCGCGGATCACGGAGCGACCCGCGACCTGCGACGCGATCTCGCGCGCGAGGCCCTGCAGCACCTCGGTCAGGGTCGGGTGGTACCAGGGCATCTCGAGCAGGTCGGCGGCCGTGCCGCGGTAGTGCATGGCGGCGGAGACGACGTGCACGAGGTCGTCGGCGCGCGGGCCGAGGATCTGGGAGCCGAGCAGCTCGCCCGTTGCGGCGTCGGCCACGAGCTTCCAGGCGCCGTGCCGCACGTCCATCGTGATCGCGCGGCCGGTCTCGGCGAAGCGCGCCTGCGCGGTGACGACCTCGCGGCCTGCAGCGCGCGCCTCTTGCTCGGAGAGGCCGATCTGGGCCATGGGCGGGTCGGTGAACACGACCTCCATGTGCATGCGTCGCTCGACCTCGCGGCTCTCGCCGGTGGCGGCGTTGTGTCCGGCCACGTCGCCCTCCCAGTTCGCGACGTGGAGGAGCTGGCGTTCGCCGGTCGCGTCGCCGGCGACGAAGACCCTGGGATTCGACGTGCGCATGTCGGGGCCGGAGTTCAGGCCGCCGCCGACGACGCGCACTCCGGCCGCGTCGAGGCCGAGTCCCTCGACGTTCCAGCTGCGGCCGGTGGCGACGAGGAGGCGCTGAGCCTCCAGCACGGTGCCGTCCGCGAACTCCGCCGCGACGCCGGAGGCGGTGCGACGCACGCGGCGGGGACAGGCGGGCTGGTGCAGCGTCAGACCCGGCTCGGCGGCCATGGCCTGCTCCATCTCCTCCGCGAGCAGCGGATCGACGCGCGAGAAGACGCGCGTGCGGGCCACGAGGTCGACGCGCGTGCCGATGCGCGCGAAGAACTGGCTGAGCTCGAGCCCGATGGCGCCGGTTCCGAGCACGATCAGCGACTCCGGCGGCTCCTCGAGCCGCATGATGTCGTCGCTGTTCAGCGCCTCGACGTCGGCGATCCCCTCGATCGGCGGCAGCGCCGGCACCGAGCCCGTGGCGATCACCGCCCCGTGCGTGAAGCGGTAGGTCTCGCCGCCCGCCTCGACCGTGTCCTCGCCGGAGAAGCGCGCGCGCGCGTCGACGACGTCGTAGCCGCCGGCCTCGATGCCGGAGAGCTTGGCGGCCTTGAAGCGCGCGACCTTCTGGTCCTTGTTGGCCATGATCGCGCCGAAGTCGACACCGTCGAGCGACGTCGTCACCCCCGCCGCGCCGCCGTGCCGCGCCTCGTGGGCCGCGTGCGCCGAGTGCAGCATGGTCTTGGTGGGCATGCAGCCGCGCAGGATGCACAGACCCCCGAGCTCGCCGTCGTTGAACAGGGCCACGCGGGCGCCGGCGCGCGTCGCCGCGCGCGCCGCGGCGGTCCCGGCGGTGCCGCCGCCGAGGACCAGGACGTCGTAGGTCTTCATGGTGAGATGGATGCCGCTCCGCGAATCGGGTTTCGACGCTCTGGAAACGGCGGCGCCCCGCGGGCATCGAATCGGACGGTTACCATCCCCCCCGCCCCATCACCAGAGGTCCCCGGAGGAAGCATGAGCACGAGCGAGAAGGTCACGTTTCGGAACGGCCGCGGGCAGGAGCTGGCCGCGCGCCTGGAGCTGCCCGACGAGCCTCCGGCGGCCCTCGCCCTCTTCGCGCACTGCTTCACGTGCTCGAAGGACGTGGCCGCGGCGAGCCGCGTCAGCCGCGCGCTGCGCGACCGCGGCTTCGGCGTCCTGCGCTTCGACTTCACGGGGCTCGGCAACAGCGACGGCGACTTCGCCAACACGAACTTCTCCTCCAACGTGGACGACCTCGTCGCGGCGGCGGACTACCTGCGAGAAACCCGGCGCGCGCCCGCGCTGCTGGTCGGACACAGCCTGGGTGGAGCGGCCGTCCTCGCCGCCGCGGGCCGCCTGCCCGAGGTGCGCGCGGTCGCGACGATCGCCGCTCCGAGCGACCCCGCCCACGTGCTGCACCTGCTGCGGGACGACCTCGCGGACATCGAGGAGGGCGGAGCGGCGGAGGTCGAGCTCGCCGGCCGGCGCTTCCGCATCGAGCGGCAGTTCGTCGAGGACCTGCGCGCACAGACCTTCGGCGCCGCGGTGCGCGGCCTGGACGCCGCGCTGCTCGTGATGCACTCGCCGGTCGACGAGGTCGTGTCGATCGAGCACGCCCGCGGCCTCTACGAGCTCGCGCGCCACCCGAAGAGCTTCGTCGCGCTGGACGGCGCCGACCACCTGCTCTCCCGGCGCGAGGACTCGCAGTTCGTGGCCGACGTGCTCGCCGCCTGGGCGCGGCGCTACGTCGGCGCGGAGGCCGCAGCGCCTCCGTCCGCCGCGACCAGCACGCCGACGGCGCCCGGCGAGGTCGTCGTGCGCTCGCTCGACGGCCCGTTCCGGCAGCGCGTGCGGGCGGGCCGCCACGCGTGGATCGCCGACGAGCCCGCCTCGGTCGGCGGCGCGGACTCCGGGCCGACGCCCTATGACGAGCTCCTGGCCGCGCTCGGCACGTGCACGTCGATGACGCTCGCGATGTACGCGCGGCGCAAGCGCTGGCCGCTCGAGGGCGTGGAGGTCCGCCTGCGCCACGACCGCGAGCACGCCCGCGACTGCGAGGACTGCGAAGAGCAAGACGCCCGCATCGACGTCCTGTCGGCCGACCTCGAGCTGCGCGGGCCGCTCGACGACGAGCAGCGCGCGCGCCTGCTCGAGATCGCCCACCGCTGCCCCGTCCACCGCACGCTGACGAACGAGAAGCGCATCGACCTGCGCCTGGTCGCGGGCGCCTCCGCCTAGCCCGAGACTCGTCCAGGCCGGCGCGCAAGCGCTCGATCGCCCGTGCGGACCCCCCGTTCCCGGACCGCGCGGGAGGTCGACTTCCGGTCCCGTCCACCGGGGCGGGTCGGCGTCGCCCCGGACCGACCGGTCGCCGCCCCCGCGCGCGGCTGGACGCGCGCCACGCCGTGCCCTACCGTTCCCGACGGCATGCGGGTCGGGCCCACAGCGGGCCGCCGCCGCCGAGGAGGAACCAGAGCGTGTCCGACAAGACAGAGCCGCGCGTCGGGGTGGTCATGGGCAGTGCCTCGGACTGGCCGACGCTCCAGCACACCGTCGCCATCCTCGAGCGCTTCGGCGTGCGGAGCGAGCACGCCGTCGTCTCGGCCCACCGCACGCCCGAGCGGATGCGCGAGTACGCGCGCGACGCGGCGGACCGCGGCCTGGAGGTGATCGTCGCGGGCGCCGGCGGCGCCGCCCACCTGCCGGGCATGCTCGCGGCGTGGACGACGCTGCCGGTGCTGGGCGTGCCCGTCGAGAGCCGGGTGCTGCGCGGCGTCGACTCGCTGCTCTCGATCGTTCAGATGCCGGGCGGCGTGCCGGTCGGGACGCTGGCGATCGGCGAGGCGGGCGCGCGCAACGCGGGGCTCCTCGCCGTGCGCATCCTCGCCACGCGCGACCCCGAGCTGCGCACCGCGCTCGAGGCCTACCGCGACGAGCTCGCCGCCGCGGCGCTCGCCGCCGAGCTGCCGTGAGCGCCCCCGTCCTTCCCGGAGCCGCGCTCGGCGTGCTGGGCGGCGGACAGCTCGGGCGGATGTTCGCGCTCGCCGCGCGGCGCATGGGCTACCGCGTCACGGTGTTCGCGCCGGAGGACGACACCCCCGCCGGCCAGATCGCCGACGTCGAGGTGCGCGCGCCCTATACCGACCTCGAGGCCGTCGAGCGCTTCGCGCGCGGCGTCGAGGTCGTCACGTTCGAGTTCGAGAACGTCCCCGCCGACACGGCCGCCGCCGCCGCGCGGCACGCCCCGGTCCGGCCCGCGGGTGCGGTGCTGCACACGACCCAGGATCGCCTGCGCGAGAAGCGCGCGCTGACGAAGCTCGGGCTGCCCGTCGCCGCGTTCGCGCCCCTCGAAGTTCAGGCCGACCTCGAGGGGGCTCGGCGCGCGCTCCCCGGCGCGAGCGTGCTGAAGACCGCCTCGTGGGGCTACGACGGCAAGGGCCAGCGGCGCGTCCGCGACGCCGAGGAGCTCGCGGCGGCCTGGCGCGAGCTGGGCGAGCAGCGGGCCGTGCTGGAGGCCTGGGTGCCGTTCGAGCGCGAGATCTCCGTGGTCGGCGCGCGCGGCCTGGACGGCTCCGTGGCGCTCTTCGAGCCCTTCGAGAACGCGCACGCGAACCACGTGCTCGACGTCACGACGTGGCCCGCGCGCATCGCGCCCGGGACGCGCGATGCGGCTCTCGACTGCGCGCGCGCCGTGCTCGAGGGCCTCGACGCCGTCGGCGTGCTGTGCGTCGAGATGTTCGTGCTCCAGGACGGCAGCCTGCTCGTGAACGAGATCGCGCCGCGTCCGCACAACTCCGGGCACCTGACGATCGACGCCGCCGCCACGAGCCAGTTCGAGCAGCAGGTGCGCGCGGTCTGCGGACTTCCGCTGGGCGCGGTCGAGCCCCGGACCCCGGCCGCGGCCATGGCCAACCTGCTCGGCGACCTGTGGTCCGCGGGCGAGCCTCCGTGGGCGGAAGCGCTGGCCGCGCCGGGCGTGAACCTGCACCTCTACGGCAAGACCGTGGCGCGCCCCGGCCGCAAGATGGGCCACTTGACGGCCACGGCCGCGAGTCCCGCGGAGGCCGAGGAGCGCGTCCGCGCGGCGCGCGCGCTGCTCGATACGCGCGCGAGCGCCGACGCCGCCCCCGCGGGCGCCGCTGCCGGCACGGGCCGCGACGGCGACGCCTGACCCCCCGCCCCGCGGGATGCGGCGCTCAGGCCTCCGGCTCGGATTGCTGGGAGTCGGTCTCGGATTGCTCCCGGTCGGTCGCGGGTCGCTCCGGGTCGGTCGCGGGCCGGTCGCTTCCTCGGGCGGGGTCGGACCGGTCGGGCCGCGGTTCGCGGCCGGCCTCGCGCAGCGCGCGGCGCAGCACGTATTCGACCTGGCCGTTCACGCTGCGCAGCTCCTGCGCGGCCCACCCGCGGAGCTCCTCCAGGAACTCCTCGGGCAAGCGCAGCAGGAAACTCTTGCGCGGCATGTCAGCCGTAGAGCGTTCCGGTGTTCACCACCGGAGTCGCGTCCTTGTCGGAGCACAGCACGACCAGCAGGTTGCCGACCATGCTCGCCTTGCGCTCGTCGTCCAGCTCCATGCCGCCCTTCTCGAGCTCTTCGAGCGCCATGTGGACCATCGACACCGCGCCTTCGACGATGCGCTTGCGCGCGGTGATGATGGCCTCGGCCTGCTGGCGGCGCAGCATCGCGCCGGCGATCTCCGGAGCGTAGGCGAGGTGCGAGAGGCGCGCCTCGAGGACCTCGATGCCCGCGAGCTCGAGGCGCTCGGCCAGCTCGCCCATGAGCTCCAGGTTCACGATGTCGGTGCTGCCGCGCAGCGAGGTCTCGCCGCCTTCCTTGGAGTCGTACGGGTGGTGCGTCGCGAGCTGCCGCAGCGCGGACTCGCTCTGCACGTGGATGTAGTCCTCGAAGTTCTCGACGTCGAGCAGGGCCTGCGCCGTGTCGCGCACGCGCCAGACGACGATCACCGCGATCTCGACGGGGTTGCCGAGCTCGTCGTTCACCTTCAGCTTGCCGCTCTCGAAGTTGTGAACGCGCAGCGACACGTCCTTGCGCGACGTGAACGGGTTGACCCAGTAGAAACCTTCCTTGCGGATCGAGCCCTTGTACTTGCCGAACAGCAAGACGACGCGCGAGTGGTTGGGGTTGACCAGCGTCAGGCCGATCAGGCCCGCGAGGGCGAGCAGGATCTGCGCCACGCCGGCGATCGCGAGCGGCGGCTTCTCCTGCTTGAAGCAGAGGATCGCCCCGACGATCAGCGCCAGGGAGACCAGGATGGCGAGCACGCCGTGGACGGCGGGCTGCAGGGTTCGTTCTTGGCTCTTCGTGTCCATGGCGGGGGTCTATCGCCCGCGGACACCGATATTCATGTGATATCACTTCGACGCCATGGGCACCTACGATTCCCTGCGCGGCCTGCCGCTCGTCGTCGACTCCTGCCGCTTCGAGGGCCTGGAGCTCGCGACGGCCGGCGGCTTCCTGCGCAAGACCACCGTGGTCCGCCTGGCGGGCGCGGGCTGCGAAGGCGCGGGCGAGGACGTGACCTACGAGCGCGAGGACCAGGAGCTGCAGCAGGCGGCCGGGCCGCCGGCGGGCCTCGCGGGGACGTTCACGCTGGCGAGCTTCTCGGAGCACCTCGCGACCCTCGAGCTCTTCCCGCCCGACCCGCGGGGCGACTCGCCGCGCAGCGCGGCGTCGCGCGACTACCGCCGCTGGGCCTACGAGAGCGCGGCGCTCGACCTCGCGCTGCGGCAGGCGGGGAGCTCGCTCGCCGCACGCCTCGAGCGCGAGCTGCGGCCCGTGCGCTTCGTGGCCTCGATGGGGCTGGGCCGTCCCCCTGGACTGGGGCCCTTGTACGCGCTCCGCGCGCGCATCGCGGACCTGCGCTTCAAGCTCGACTGGTCGGACGCGTGGACCGGCGACCTGCTGGCGCGGCTGGCCGAGCTCGACGCCGTGGCCGTCGTCGACCTGAAGGGCCACTACCGCGGCACCGTCGTCGACCAGCCTCCGGACCCCGCCGGCTACGCGGACGTCGCGCGCCTGCTGCCGAAGGTCTGGATCGAGGACCCGTGGCTGACGGACGAGACCGCGGCGGCGCTCGCGGACGCGCGCGAGCGCATCACGTGGGACGCTCCGATCCACTCGGTGGCCGACGTCGAGGCGCTCCCGTTCCGGCCGCGCGCGCTGAACGTCAAGCCGTCGCGCTTCGGCTCCGTCCGGCGCCTGTGCGACGCGCTCGACCACTGCGCGCGGCACGGGATCGCCTGCTATGGCGGCGGCCAGTTCGAGCTGGGCCCGGGACGCTGCCAGATCCAGCTGCTCGCCTCGCTCTTCTACCCCGACGCCGACAACGACGTGGCCCCGACCGCCTACCACGCCCCGCAGGCCGCCGAGGTCCTGCCGGCGAGCCCCCTGGAGCCTCCGCGTCCTGCGCCGGCGGGTTTCCGCGCGTTCGCGGACGGCTGAGGGCCTCTCGGCGCCCCCGCACGGGTCCGCTCAAGACCGCGGCGCGCGCCGGACGAGGAGATCTGCTGCCATGGGGATGGTCAGGAGAATCGGGGGGTGGACATGCTGGTCGGGGGACCGGCAGGCTTCGGGTTCTTCGGCGGAGTAGGTCTACGCTTCGGCGGCGCGGCGCGCGCGTCGACGGGAACGGCGAGCGTGCCGCAGGGTCCGTCGCTGTCGGACTTCGCGCTCTCCGTCGGCCGGCTGGCCCGCTCGTTCCACGACCTCGAGCTGGGTGCAAGGCGGCGCGTGCTCGACGTCCAGGTCGGCGCGCGGGTGTCCTCGGCGGGCTCGCTGTCGATCTCGCCCAGCGGCTCGCCGACCACGCTCGGCTCCACCGAGGAGCTGAACACGACGTCGACGTCCTACGGTCCGCACCAGCCGTCGTTCACGGGCTCGTCCTCCTCCGCGCCGACGCTGACGGGGACGTACGACGGCGATCAGGGCGACGACACGCTGACGTTCGCCGTGACGCTCGGCGGCGTGGTGGGCCTGACCCCCGTCTCGATCGAGGTGCGCGACGGCCAGGACGCCGTGATCGACCAGATCGACATGCTGTTCGAGCCGGCGGGTACGTCGTTCGCGCTCTCCAACGGTCTGTCGGTCCGCTTCGCGAGCGGTTCGATCGCGGGCGGCGACGCCTTCACGGTGGACGTGTCCTCGTCGGTCGCAACGTCCGTCGCTCCGGACAACCCCTTCGACGGCACCCTCGACCAGTCCCCCGACTTCGATCCGGGGCTGAGCGTTCAGGCCGGCTCGTTCCAGGTGAACGGCACGTCGATCTCCGTCGGTGCTTCGGACACGCTGCGCGACGTCCTCGATCGGATCACGGCGTCGTCCGCGGGCGTCACGGCGGCCTACGTGGCGGAGACCGACTCCGTCGTGCTGACGCAGCAGACCGCCGGGTCGGCCTCGACCATCGCGCTGTCGAACGACACGTCGGGGCTGCTGGATGCGCTCAAGCTGAGCGGCGCAGCGCCGGTGCTCGGTCGTGACGATCAGGGCTCGCAGCCCATCGCCCAGGTCGGCGCGCTCGCGGGGATTCAGAGCGGTACGTTCGTCGTCAACGGGACGAGCCTGTCGGTCGACGTCCAGGTCGACTCGCTGCGCGACGTCCTGGACCGCATCACGGCGAACGTCGAAGGGGTCCAGGCGAGCCTCGATCCGAGCGGGGCCGTGCGGATCTCGTCCACGGGCAGCACGGGCCTCGGGTTCTCCGACGGCAGCTCCGGACTGTTCACGGCACTCGGCATCGCCGAGGGGAACTTCGCTCCGCGCCGCAGCCCCGGCAGCGTACGGTTCGACGACGAGCGCGCGCTGCGCGACTCGCTGGCCGACTTCGTTCGCGCCTTCGACGAGGTGTTCGACGACGCGATCGTCGGTCCGGGCTCCGCCGTCGCGGGCGACAGCCGAAGCCGGCTCGAGAGCGCGGTGAAGAGCGCGTTCGGCGCCCAGCTCGGAACCGTGGTGCGCGACGCCGCCAGCTCCGGCCTGGGTCTCGACTTCGCGCAGCGACCCGACGGACGCCTGCGCCTCGTGGCGGACGGCGCGGCGCTGAGTCGCGCACTGTCGCAGGACCCCGACGAGCTGACGGAGTTCCTGTTCGCCCCGTCCGCTCCCGACCGCAGCGGCGGGCTCCTGGCGCGCATCGAGACGGCGCTCGACGGCATCGCCGAACGCCTGGCGCCCTTCCTGCCCGCGGGGGCGACGACAGGTCTCGTCGTCGACCGCTACGGCTGAGACTACTCGGGCTCGTCCTCGTCCACGGACAGGAGGTCGAGCACGCGGTCGAGCAGGTCGCGCGACACGTAGCCCGTCCCCTCGCGCGCCTCGAGCAGGAGCGAGCGCGCCGTCTCCAGCTCCGAGCGGTCGTGCCGACGCGCGAGAGCCTCGGAGGCGCTCGAGCGATCGTCCTCGCCCGTGTCGGTCGCGCGGAAGCACGCGCGGTACTCGGGCAGCTCCTCGGCGCTCTCACCGAGCGCCTGCAGCGCGGTGCGGATCGCGACCTGGAGCTGGCCGTCCTCCTGGAAGTCGCCCGGCGGGAACTCCGACTTGCGCTCGTCCTGCACGCGGCGTCGGATCTCGTTGCGCAGCAGGAGCCGCACGTCGTCGTCGGGAAGCACCGTGTCGAGCTCGGCCACGAACGCGTCGAAGTCGGGGTAGACGCCGGTGTCGCGAAAGTCGGTCACGGCCAGCGTCCGGAAGAGCTCCGCGTGCTGGTCCCAGCGCTCGTTGACGTACCGGCGCGGGTGGAACTCGGCCAGGACGCGGTAGCGCTCCTGCAGGCGCCAGCTCTCGGTGACGTCGACCTCGACCGCCTCGTCGGGCTCGACGCCGCCGGGCGTCAGCACGTTCCAGTCCTCGTCCAGCTCGCGGTGGATCGAGCGCCCCGACGGCAGCACGTAGCGCGCGAAGGTCACCTTGGCGCGCGGCGCGAAGTCGAACTCGCCGTCCCCGTCGTGGTCGACGACGATGCGCTCCCAGGTGTCGAAGAGCCCGTTGCCGTTCTCGTCGGCGAAGGAGTCGTCGCGGCGGTTCGGAACGCGCAGGACCGTCTGCACGGCCCCCTTGCCGAAGCTGCGCTCGCCGACCACCTTTGCGCGGCCGTGGTCCTGCAGCGCCCCGGCGACGATCTCGGACGCCGACGCGCTGTAGCGGCTGATCAGCACGACCACGGGAAGCTCGGCGGGCACGATCGCCGGCCGACTCGTGGAGTGCCTCTCGATCGGCCCCTGGCGCGACTCGACCGTGACGACCAGCTTGCCGGGAGGCAGGAAGAGATCCACCAGGCCGATGCCCTCGTCGAGCAGGCCGCCGAGGTTGCGCCGCAGGTCCAGCACGACCGCGCGGACGCCCTGGGGCTGCATGCGATCGAACGCGCGCCGGACCTCGTTGCTCGCCTCTCCGTTGAAGTCCTTGAGCTCGATCATCGCGATGCCGCCGGGGAGCAGCTCGGAGGTGACCGAGGGGATCGTCACTTGCCCGCGCACGATGTCGACGGCCATGTCGTCGGTCGGGCGGTCGATCCAGCGCGGGTCCATGCCTCGCCGCCAGACGTAGACGCGCACCGGCGTGTTCGGCCGCCCCTTCAGGCGCTTGACGCACTCCTCGGAGGTACGGCCGATCGTCGACCAGTCGTCGATGCGCACGAGCTTGTCGTCGGTCAGGATCCCGGCGCGGTAGGCCGGTCCGGAGTAGATCGGGCGCGCGACCGTGATCAGTCCGTCGACCGGGTCCTCGAGCACGTAGGCGCCGATCCCGCCGTACACGGGCTCGACCATCTCCTCGTAGAACTCGGCGTACTCCGCCGACGGCATGTAGCCCGAGTGCTCGTCCAGCGCCTCGAGCATCCCGCCGAGCGACATGTCCTTCAGGTCCTCGCGCGTGAACTTGTCGCCGTCGAGGTGCACCTGCTGGACCAGCTCCATGAGCACGTCGATCTCCTGCAGGTCGTCGGGCAGCGAGCGCTTGCGGTAGAGCTCCTGGTAGCCGTGGAGCTGGTCCTCCATCCCGCGGAGCTGCTCGAGCTGCTGCAGGACGCGCCGCGCGGCGCGCCCGTCGTCGGAGGGCAAGCGCGACACGCGACGCAGCTCCGCGACGGCGAGCGCGGGGATCTCCCCGTCGAGGCTCGACTCGGCGAGGACCAGCGCCGCGCCGCTGCGCAGGTCGGAGTCGTCGCCTTCCACCAGCGCGACCAGCGCGTCGCGCAGCGTACGTCGCTGCGCGGGAGAGCCCAGCACGTCCAGCGCGCGCGCGGCGGAGAAACGGAGCGGGCGCGGCGCGGTCTTGACGAGGCTCAGCAAGTGCTCGCCCAGGGGCGTCGGCGTTCCGTCGATCGGACGCTGCGCGCCGGCGAGGATCTCGCAGGCGAAGTGCGCGTCCGACGGGTTCTCCTCGGCCGCTGCCAGCACGGGGTCGAGCCA
>CAYGPA010000010.1:0-28489 GCA_964351535.1 uncultured Planctomycetaceae bacterium | reverse complement strand
TTCCGAGTCGTCCGTCACGCTCGCGCCGAGGTCCAGCGCGATGGAGGAGTCCTCGTCGCCGCTGACGTCGTTCGCCGTCAGGTCGGCGGCGTCCGCGACGGCCTCGACGTCCACGTGGAGGGTCGTGGACTCGATGTCCGTGACGACGCGCTCCGCGGCGTCGAACGTGATCGACCGGACGAGGTAGTCGCTGCTGTCGGCGCTGCCGTTGGCGCCGCCCTCGTACTCCGTGGCGGAGAAGACGAGCTGATCGAACGTCGCGCCTCCGGGCAAATCGATGTCGAGCGACAGGGTGTGTCCGCCGTCGGTGGCGAAGAGTCCCTCGCCGACGAGGACTCCGTCGTCGTAGGCCTGCCACTTGCCCTGCTCGGCGCTGCCGCCTTCCCCGTGGAAGAGCCTGCCGATCTCGACGTGCGCGCTCTCGACGTCGGTTTCGAATCCGATGTGCAGCTCCTCGGAGAGGCCCCGGTTCGTGTCGTAGCCGAGCTGGCCGCTCGGTCCGCCGGTGTTTCCGGCGATGCCGATGCCCTGGCCCGTGACCACGACGTGCGCCGCGTCGGGATCCGAGAGGGTCCCGTCCGACTGGATCGTGCGGCCGGTCACCGTGAAGCCGGCGTCCGTCGATCCGGCGTTCGAGCCGTCGATCGTCGTGAGCACCGGCGTGGTGTCGGTCGACTGCAGGGTGACGACGAGGTCGAAGTCGGCGTCGGAGTCCGCGGGAGGCTGGATCGTGAGCCCGTCGAGATCGGCCGGCGACAGCGTCCAGGTTCCGTCGCCGTTGTCGACGCCGGCGCTGAGCACGGCACCGCTCGGCACGCCGGAGACGACGACCTGGTCGCCGGCCTCGGGTGTGTCGAGCTGGATGTCGAGCGGGATGGGCTGATCCTCGAACCCGAAGGCGTCCGTCGCGGAGACGTCAACGACGGAGCCCACGGTGACCTCGAAGGTCGTCGAGGCGGTCTCCTGGTCGCCGCCGTCGACGGTCGTGACCTCGAGCCCGAGGCTCACGACGCCGTGGAAGTCCTCCGGCGGTGTGAACTCGAGCGCCGCGAGGTCCGCCGGGTCGACGGTCCACGTGCCGTCGCCGTTGTCCGTTCCGTGGCTCAGCGCGGCGCCCTCGGGCACGCCGGTGAGGACCACCGCGGAGATCGACTCCGTCGCGTCCACCAGGCTGGCCGAGAGGTCGAGCGCGATGGCGGAGTCCTCGGACCCGGCCACGTCGTTCGCCACCAGGTTCGCGGCGTCGGCGACGCCGTGGACCGTCACGGTGAAGCTCCGGGACGTCAGGTCGGAGTCGCTGCCGTCCGTCGTGGTGACCTCGAGACCCAGGTTCACGGTGCCCGAGAAGTGGGTCCCGGGCGTGAACTCGAGAGCGCCGAGGTCCGCGGGGTCGACCGTCCACGTGCCGTCCCCGTTGTCGGTTCCGTGGCTCAGGCTCGAGCCCGCGGGCACGCCCGTGACGATCGCCGAGGAGATCGACTCGTCCGGATCGGTGAGGGTGGCCGTGAGATCCAGCGCGATGGACGCGTCCTCCGAACCGCTGACGTCGCTCACCGTGACGTCCACCGCCGCGGGCGCGTCTCCGACACGCAGTGTCGTGGTCGCCGAGTCCGTGTCCCCGTCGGCCTCGGTGGTCGTCGCTGCGACCGTCAGGTCGAACCACTCGGGGGCGTCCGCGGGGACCGTGACGTCCAGGCCGTCGAGATCGGCCGCGGTCAGGGTCCACGTGCCGTCGCCGTTGTCGGTGCCGGCGGACAGCGTCCCGCCGTCGGGCAGGCCGCTGATCGTCACGGTCGTCGTCTCGGAGCCGTCGGTGTCCCCGGTCCCCGCCGTGATCGTCAGCGGGTACTGGACCGCGTCGGTGCCCTGGGAGAGTCCCCCCACGCCCTGGCTGAACAGCTCGCCGACCTGCTCGGCGTCCAGCTGTTCGCCGTACAGCGCGACGTCGTCCATGTGCCCGTCGTAGAACTCGATCAGGTTGTCGGCCACGCCGTTGCCGCTGGCCCACTGGTTCGCGCCGAAGATCCAGGGCTCCTCGTTGCCGCCCAGGCCGCCGGTCCAGCTGGAGTCCGACGCCACGAGCTCGCCGTCGAGGAACACCTGCAAACCCTCGCCGCCCCAGGTCACGGCGACGTTCTGCCACGCGCCCTCGGCCACGCTGCCCCCGAGCACGGTCGTCTCGCCGCCGTCGCTCTGGATGCGGATCTTCAGCTCGCCGTTCTCGATCCACGTCGTGAAGTGGCCGCCGTCGTCGTAGCCCGTCGAGTCGGTCGAGACGAGCCCGTAGCGGCCGTCCACGTCGTCGGGGTTGATCCACAGGCTCAGCGCGCCCGACTCGGGCTTCAGCTCGGGGCTGTGCGGCACCTCGACGTACGTCTTCGCGGCCGGATCGAACTCGATCGCCCCGTTGCCGTCGTGGCCTTCGCCCGGATCGAAGTCGACCTCGTTGCCCGCGACGACGGAGTTCGACGAGCCGTCGTTGTCGCCGACGGCGTCGGAGGCCACCACGGCGCCGTCGGTCTCGTCGAAGCTCCAGTGCGCCACCGGCGACGTGCCCGGCTCGCTGACGACCACGGGGTCGCCGGCCGACGCGACCAGGTCCGGTTCGTCCGCCACGCCCGCGACGGTGACCGTGAACGCTTCGGAGACCGTGGCCGTGTCCTCACCGTCGGTCGTCGTCACGTCGAGGCCGAGGTTCACCGTGCCGGAGAAGTTCTCCGGAGCCGTGAACTCCAGGGAGCCCAGGTCGGCCGCGTCGATCTTCCACGTGCCGTCGCCGTTGTCGGTGCCGTGGTTCAGCAGGCCGCCGGTCGGGACGCCGGTGATCACCACCGAGTGGATCGACTCGGTGTCGTCGGTCAGGTCGGCGCCCAGGTCGAGCGCGATCGGCGTGTCCTCCTGGCCGCTCACGTCGTTCGCCGTCAGCGCGGCGTCGTCGGCGACCGCGTCCACGGAGACCTGGATCGTCGCGACGTCGCTCGCGACGGCCGCTTCCGCGCTCTGGAAGGTGATCGACCGGACGAAGTAGTCGGACGAGTCGTTGCCTCCCGCCTCGCCCCCCGCGTACTCGTTCGCGGTGAAGACGATCGAGTCGAACGAGCCGCCGCCGGGCGCCGTGATCGTCAGGGACACCGCGTGCCCGCCGCTCTGCGCCGTGAAGCTACCCTCGCCGACGACCACGCCGTCGGCGTAGATCTGGTAGTGGCCCTCCTCCGCGCTGCCCCCCTCTCCGTCGAACAGGCGTCCGATCTCGACGTCCACGCTCTCGACGTCGTTGTCGAACGCGACGTGCAGCTCCTCCGAGACCCCCCGGACGGTGTCGTAGCCGATCTGCGCGTTGGGGCCGCCGGTGGCGCCGGTGACGCCGATGCCGCTCGACGTGACCGCGACGTTCGCCGGGTCGGCGCTCGACAGCGAACCGCTGGAGTCGATCGTGCGCGCGGACACGCTGAAGCCGGAGCCGGTCACGTTCGAGGCGTCGATGGTCGTCGTCACCGCGTCCTTGCTCGTCTCCACGATCACCGAGATCGAGAAGTCGGCATCCGAGTCCGCGGCCGGGGTCAGCTCGAGACCGTCGAGATCGCCGGCGGTCAGGGACCACGTCCCGTCGCCGTTGTCGGTGCCGTGGTTCAGCGTCGCTCCCTGCGGCACGCCGGCGACGACGATCGAGGTCGCCTGCTCGCCGGGGTCCAGGTCCAGCGTGATCGGCAGCGCGAGCGCCGTGTCCTCGAGTCCGCTGACGCTCGTCGGCGCCTGGACGATCTCGCCCAGCGTGCCCGCGAACTCGGCCCGCATCGAGGCGCTGAAGACCACGTCCGTGTCGACGTCGCCGACCTCGTGCTCGAGGTCCCAGTCGCCGCCCTCGCCGCCCGTCAAGTCGTCGCTGGCCGCGACGTCGGCCTGGGTCAGCTCGGCGAGCTGCGCGAGGAAGGCCTCACCGTCCGCGTCGCCGGCCAGCTCGCAGCCGTAGAGGAGCATGTCGCCGTCCGCGTCGATCGACCGACCCCACGCGGCCACCTCCTCGGCGCGCGCGGTGAGCGACGCGCCGTCCAGGTCCGTGTTCCCGAGCGTGACCGAGCCCTCGTCGCCGTGCGACACGATGTGCACCGAGTCCACGCCCTGCATGCCGCCGAGCGTCTCGGAGACGACCGCGATGCCGTCCTGGTCGGCTTCGATCACCACGTACTCGAGGTCGCGTCCCTCGGCGATCTGCGCGTCGAGGTCGGAGAGCATCTCGTCGAGCTCGGGGACGCTGCCGTCGATGAAGACGACGGTCTTCGAGCCGTCGTCGTCTCCCAGCGTGTCCGGCGTGAAGCCCTCGCCGGTGGGCGTGACGCTCGGGATGGCCAGCTCGACGGGCTCCTCGGCCGTGTCCGGCTCGGGCGCGTCGGCATCGGCCGCGAAGAGCGGAGAGGCGCTGGTCTCCACGTCCCCGTCCGCGAACAGCGCGCTCTCCGAGTCCAGGCCCTGCAGCACGTCCGCGGTGGCGTCGACGCCGCCGTCGGCCAGGGCCTCCTCGATCGCGTCCTCGCCCATCTCCGCCTCGACCCAGGTCGCGGACATGAGGATGCGGGGTTCGAGCGACTCCACGTCGAAGGTGCGGCTCGACCTCGGCGCGGGCGGATCTTCACTCCCTTCGCCGACGCTCCGAGGCTCCCCCTCGACCGGCTTCGGCACGCGGCGCTCTTCGGGATCGGGGAGTTTCTTCAAGGCGCTGTCTCTCGTTCGTTCGGTGAATGTTCAGGGGCCCGCCCGGTGTCGACGGACCCGCCGTCTCGTTCGACCGAAGGGTGCGTCCGAACGAAGTCGAAGTCCGAGAAGCTCCATCGCGGCCGGGACCCGCGATTCGCGCGCTTTCCGCTTCGGCGCGCCGTCGAGGAATTCGATAGGGAATCCACGACGCCCGTGCGCTCACCCCTACGCACCCCCCTCCGGGCGCTGATCCCCCTCGCAGTCCTGACTGCCTGCAAGGTCGGCCCCGACTACGAGCCCCCCGAGCTCGACGTACCCGCCTCCTGGGAGGCGGAGCTTCCGGCCCAATGGGACGCCGAGGGGGACGTCGCGATGGAGTGGTGGAAGGCGCTGAACGATCCGCTGCTCGACGACCTGGTCGCGCGCGCGCTCGAGAACAACCCGGGCCTCTACGTGGCTGCCGCGCGCATCGAGGAAGTCCGCGCACAGCGTGGCCTGCAGCTGGCCGAGCTGTTCCCCGACATCGACGCCGTGGGCTCCGTGCGGCGCTCGCGCAACAGCGTGAACGGCGTGAACAGCAACGTGTCTGGGTTCCAGTTCGACATCCGTACGCTGTACTCCCTGGGGCTGGAGACGACGTGGGAGCTCGACTTCTGGGGCAAGCTGCGTCGCGGGCTCGAGGCCGCGACGGCGGAGTTCGAGGCGGGCATCGAGGACTGGCGCAGCGCCGTCGTGCTGCTGCAGTCGGAGGTCGTGCGCGCCTACGTCGAACTGCGTCTGGCGCAGTCGCGGATCGTCATCGCGCGGTCGAACATCGCCACGCAGACCGAATCCTTCCGGCTGGCCCGCGCGCGGTTCGAGGCCGGGCTCACGTCCGAGGCCGACACGACGCGCGCGCAGACCCTGATGCTCCAGACCGAGGCGTCCCTCGAGTCTCTCGCCACCGACGTCGTCTCCGCACGCAACCGGCTGGCCGTGCTGCTGGGCGAGTTCCCCGGCAGCCTCGACGAGCTGCTTCGATCCGCGGTCGTGATGCCGCAGCTTCCCCAGCGGATCGCCGTCGGCATTCCGCACGACCTGCTGCGCCGCCGGCCCGACGTACGCGGGGCCGAGCGCCGCCTGGCCGCGCAGACCGCGCGCATCGGCCTGGCCAAGGGCGAGCTGCTGCCCTCGTTCAGCCTGAGCGGCTCGTTCTCCTACGAGTCCTCGTCCTCGGGCAGCCTGTTCGAGAGCGACAGCGAGGCCTTCTCGATCGGTCCCTTTTTGCGCTGGAACATCCTCGAGTTCGGCCGCGTGCTGCGCGCCATCGACTTCGAGAAGGCGCGCACCGAGCGCTTCCTCCATCAGTACGAAGAGATCGTGCTGCGCGCCGCGGAGGAGGTCGAGCTGGGCCTGAACGCGCTGGCCAACGAGGAGGCGCGCTTCCAGAAGCTCGCGCAGGCTCGCGCGCAGTCCCAGCGTTCGGCCGACATCCTGCGGATCGAGTACGAGGAGGGCCTGGCCGACTACCAGAGCGTCCTCGACGCCGAGCGCACTCGGTTCCAGATCGAGGACGAGGTCGAGCTGGCGCGCGCAAGCACGCTGACGCGCATGATCTCGCTGTTCGAGGCGCTCGGCGGCGGCTGGCGCCTGCCCGCGCCTCCTCCAGTGCCTCCGCCGGCGCCCTGAGCGCAGCCCCGGTCTCCGCGCGACCCCCGCCCCGCGGGCGTCGGATTCGCCCGCCGGATCTGCGCCGGCCGGCGCGACGAGGCATCATGGCGTCGTGAGCCCGACCGAATCCCGTCCCGGACGCGCGTGGGTCCTGAACCTCGACGCCGAGCACGAGCTCGAGCGCGGTCGCCGCTATGCGCCGACGCGGCACCTGCAGGCGCTCGTCGCGCGCGAGAGGCGTCGGCTGCTGGGCACGCTGGTCGCTCCCGGCGACGTGGTCCTGGACGAGACGCCGCGAGCCGACGAGCTCGCGCGCGGTCGCGTCGGGCTCGCGTGGTCTCCGACTCCGCGGGCGCGGGCGCGGCTGCACGCCGCGGGTGCGCTGCTCGCTCCGACGCCCGACCTCGAGGTCCTCCAGCGTGTGAACGCGCGCCCCTTCGGCGTCGACGTGCGCGCGGACCTCGCCGGGGAGAGCTTTGCGAAGCGCGTCGTGGACTCCATCGAGCACGCCCTCGAGAGTCTCGCCCGCCCCGCCTCGGAAGGCTGGCTCGCGCGCCGCACCTTCGGCGCCGCCGGTCGCGGCCGCCGCCGCATCGCCGCGGGCCGGCCGTCCGCCGCGGAGATCGACTGGCTGCGCGCGAGCCTGCGCTACGGCCCGCTCGTCGTCGAGCCCTTCGTGACCGTGACGCGCGAGTACACGCGCTCCGCGTGGGTCGACGCCGCCGGCCGGATCGAGATCGCGCCGCCCTGCTTCCAGTCCACGACCCGCGAGGGTGCCTGGACGTCCACGGCCCCCTCGTCCCGCGGCGAGGTCCCGCGCGAGGACGACGACTTGCTGCAGCAGACCGTCGAGCGCGTCGGCGCGGCCCTGCACGCGGCCGGCTACTTCGGCCCCTTCGGGATCGACGCCTTCCGCTACCGCCTCGACGGCCGCGAGGCTCTGAACCCGCTCAGCGAGATCAACGCCCGCTTCACGATGGACTGGACCACCGGCATGGCCGCGCGCCACGGTGTGGACGGCGCGCGCGCGCGCGTCGGTGAGGTCTACGGACCGGCACGCGGCGGCTCCCCGGCCGCGGTGTAGCCGCGAGCGCCGCGGCGACCGTCCCCGGCCAGGTCAGTCTCCCGCGAGCTCGGACGAATCCGAGAGCTCCGCGCGCACGGGTTTCGCGAGACCGAAGTCGAGCACCTTGACGACGCCGTCGCTGCCGAGCTTCGAGTCCGTGGCCGCATGGACGATCCCGCTGGCTCCCCTCCCGACCTCCGCCCCGAGGACGTAGGGCCCGATCGTCCCTGCCGTGGCTCGCATCGCGCGCCTGCTCCAATGCCTCGGCTGCCGGGTGTAGCATCGGCGCGATGGCCGATCCGCGCGATACGAGGCTCGCAGCCCTGCCCGCGCCCTTCCGCTCGGACTTCGCGCGCGGCGTGACTCTGCCCCCCGAGGAGTGGGACTGGCTGGCCGACCGCGTCCTTCGTCGAACGCACGCCCGGGGGGAGGTCCTGCTGCGCGAAGGGCAGCGCGCGGAGGAGCTCTTCTACATCGAGCAGGGAATCGTCCGCATCGTCGCGCGGTCCGGCGAGGACGAGGTCAACCTCGGATTCGACTGCGAAGGGCGCTTCGTCACGGAGCTCGAGAGCCTGCGCGCGGGCGGCCCGGCGCGTCACAGCGTCGTCGCGCTCGAGCCCGTCCGGTGCCTCGCCGTGCCGCGCGACACGCTCGAACGGCTCGAGGGACGGCACCACGGCTGGCGCGACGTCGTTCGCGCGCACTTCGAGCACCTGCTGGCGCGCAAGGCTCGCAAGGAGCACGCGGCCCGCACGCTCAGCCCCGCGGAGCGCTACCGGCGCCTCGTGGCCGAGGGCTCCTACCTCGTTCGCCGCGTGCCCCAGTACCACCTGGCGTCGTTCCTCGGGATCACCCCGGAGACCCTGAGCCGGATCCGGGCGCGATCTTGACGCGAATCAAGGCGCCGCATGCGGATTGCGGGCAGCATGGACCCACGATGACGACACTTGCCGGTTCGAGAACTCCCGCGATTTGCCTCGCCGCTCTCACGCTCCTCTGCCCGCCCGTCGCCGCGCAGGCCTGGCGGATGGTCGCGTCTCCGGAGCAGTCCGGCTGGTCCGCCGAGGCGCTCGGGGACGCGCACCGCTCCGCCGAGGCCGCCGGATCCGCGGCGGTCCTGCTCGTCGACGGGGACGATGCCGTCGTCGCCTGGGGCGAGGTCGCGCGTCCGTACCGCTGCCACTCGGTGCGCAAGAGCCTGCTCTCGCTGCTGTACGGCGAGCACGTCGAGTCGGGCGCCGTCGACCTGACCGCGACCCTGGCCGAGCTCGACGTCGACGACCTGCAACCGCTGTCGGATGCCGAGCGCTCCGCGACGGTCGCTCATCTGCTGCAGTCGCGATCGGGCGTCTACCACCCGGCCGCGAAGGAGCCGCCGGACATGAAGCGCAACCGGCCCGCGCGCGCCAGCCACGAGCCCGGCGATCACTGGTGGTACAACAACTGGGACTTCAACGTCGCCGGCGTGATCCTCGAACGCCTCACGGAGCGCTCGATCGAGGAGCTCTTCCAGGATCGGCTCGCCGAGCCTCTGGGCCTCGAGGACCTCGGCCCGGAGTGGTTCGCCTACCAGCTCGAACCGCGCCAGTCCCTGCACCCCGCGTACGCGTTTCGGCTGTCGGCGCGGGACCTCGCGCGGATCGGGCGCATGGTCGTGCAAGACGGTCGCATTGGAGACCGCGACGTCGTCCCGCTCTCCTGGATCCGCGAGTCGACGCAGCTCGTGAGCCCGATCGCACCCGGCCGCGGGTACGGCTGGATGTGGTGGGTGTACGAACCCGGCTCGCTCGCGTCGCTGCCGACTTTGAACCGGCACCGGATCCTCGCCGCGAGCGGTACCGGCGGACAGCTGCTCGCCGTCCTGCCGGACGAGGACGTGGTCTTCGTCCATCGCGCCGACACCGAGGCCGGGCGCTCCGTGCGGGGCGATGCGGTCTGGCAGCTCTTCGAGGACCTCCTCGGCGCACGCCCCGCCGGCGGCACGCCCTCCGACGCGGCGACCCTTCCGCTGGCACCGACGGCCCTCGCGGGCGTCGCTCCGCCGGCGCCTCGTCGCGAAGCGGTCGAGCTCGCGAGCATCGACGTGTCGGGCGTTCTCGGCGGCTACCGACTGCCCACGGGTCAGGTCGCGGAGCTCTTCCTGCACGAGGGCGCACTGTTCGTCAGCGTACCCGGGGTATTCGAAGCCCAGCTCTTCGCCGCGTCTCCGTCGGTGCTCTTCGCCCGCGCGGCGCGCGTCGAGGTCGCACTGGAACGGGACGAGGAGGGGCGCGCCACCGGAGGCGTCGTCCACGCCGAGGGCCGCGAGATGCCCATCGAGCGCGTGGGCGACTAGGAGCCGAGGCGGTTGCTAGCCCGGACGATTCATGACGCGTAGATCGAAACGGCTCAGCTCGGTGCCTGCTGGTGCTTTAGGGACGCCGGCCCCGCAGGCGACCTCTGAAGGTCGTCGAGGACGACGGTGTTCGCAAAGTGCCGGCAGGCGCCGAGAGGCGGCCGAAGGCCGCCGGTTGTGTCGTTTCGGCTGCGTGCTCACGAATCGTTCGGGCTAGGGTGGGCGGCCCCTCCGACCGCACTCCGGAAGATCGCCATGCCCATCCTCGCCGCTCTCGGGACCGCAGCCCTCCTCTCCGCCGCGACTCCACTCGCAGGCCCCGGCGTCGAACGCACGCCGGCGAAGTCGACCGTCCAGGCGACCGTCGAAGAGCGCGCCGCGTCCTGGGTCGAGGCCAGTCGCGAGATCTGGGGTCACGCGGAGCTCGCGCTGAAGGAGTACCGCTCGTCCGCGCGGCTCGCGGAGCTGCTGGAAGCCGAGGGCTTCGCGCTCGAGCGCGGCGTGGCCGGCATGGAGACCGCCTTCGTGGCGAGCTTCGGCTCCGGTCGGCCCGTCGTCGCCTACCTGGCCGAGTTCGACGCGCTGCCCGGATTGTCCCAGGCCGTCGCTCCCGTGCCCGAGGCGATCGAGGCCGGCGCGAACGGACACGGCTGCGGACACAACCTGTTCGGCATCGGCAGCGCGGGCGCCGGCATCGCGCTGAAGCGCGCGATGGAGCAGCACGGCCTCCCCGGCACGGTGCGCGTCTACGGCACGCCGGCGGAGGAGCACGGCGTCGGCAAGGTGTTCATGGTCCGCGACGGCCTGTTCGACGACGTCGACGCGTGCCTGTCGTGGCACCCGAGCGACGAGAACGAGGTCTCCCTGCAGCCCAGCAAGGCGCTGCGCTCGTTCGAGGTGACGTTCCACGGACGCTCGGCCCACGCCGCCGGCGCTCCGTGGAAGGGCGTGTCGGCCCTCGACGCCGTCGAGGCCTTCACGACCGGAGTCAACCTGCTGCGCGAGCACATGCCCGAGACCGCGCGCATCCACTACGTCGTGACCGAGGGCGGCGACGCGCCCAACGTCGTCCCGGCGCGCGCGCGCGTCTGGGTCTTCACGCGCGGCGAGGACTGGGCCGAGCAGGAGCGCGTGTTCCGACACGTCGAGAAGATCGTCGCGGGCGCCGACCTCATGGCCTGGGGCGAGGAGCACGGCGACGCGGACGCCGGCTACCGCGCGCCGCGCGTGCAGGTGTTCACGGGGCTCTACCACTACAACCCCAACCGCACCGCGGCGGAGCTCCTGCACGCGAACCTGGTGCTCGTCGGACCCGCGGCCTACACGGACGAAGACCACGCGTTCGCGCGTCGACTCCAGGAGGGCTTCGACGTCGAACCGCTCGGCTTCCACGACGCCGTCCACCCGTTCGACCCCGAAGCCGCGCCCGAGCCCGGGGGCTCGACCGACGTCGCGAACGTCTCCTGGGTGTGCCCGACGATCGACCTCTCCGTCGCCAACTGGCCCCTCGGCATCCCGGCGCACTCCTGGGCCTCGACCTCCGCCTCGGGCTCCGACGGCGGCATGAAGGCCATGCTGATCGCCGCCGAGGTGCTGGCGTGCGCCGGCGTCGACGTCCTGACCGACCCCGAGGCCGTCGACGCCATGCGCACCGAGTTCGAGCGGGCCTCCGCGACCTTCCCGTACGTGTCTCCGGTCGGCCCCGACGCCGTCCCGAGCCTGCCGTCGCACCTGCGCTGAACTCGTACGCGGCCGGGTCCGCGCGCAACGACACGACGAAGCGAGAGGGCGACGACTCCGCTCGTTCCTACGGGCACCCGCCCTTCGAGCACTCGATGACGAGCGCGGCGCCTGCGTAGTGCACGTGCAAGTCGAAGTCGCCACCAGCTTGCTCCAGGTCGACACCGAAGACGGAGGCGTCCTTGTGCGGCAAGTCCGAGGCGGACCAGGCGTACGTGATCGCATTGGCGGGGTCGTCGAGGTACAGGGCCTGGACCGTCCCGTCGGCCAGGATCTTCACGACCATCGTTCGCGAGCCCGAGGTGGAGATCTCCTGGCCGCCGATGCAGTAAGGGTCGTTCTTGGCGCGGAGCTTGATCTTGAGGGGCTGAGGCGGGCTCTGGGACCAGTCCGTCTCGGTGTCGAACCACAGGCTGACCTCGCGCTGGCCGCCCGGTGCAATCCAGATCTCGCAGTCTGCGCCCGACAGGTCGCCCCCCGCGACCGTCTCGGTCGCGGGCTGCTGCACCGCGGTCGAACAGCTCGCGCAGTAGGCGAGGCACAGCGAAGTGAAGGCCAGGGTCCAGATACGACTTGCTCTAGGTGTCATGGGTTTCCTCCAGGGATCCAAGGGGAAGTTTCGAGTGCACGGAACGGCCGGAATCCGATTTCTCTCGAGCGGTACTCCGGACTCTTCTTGTCGCGATAGGCGCACCGGGACTGCGAGCCGACGCTTTCGAAGCCTCCTCCGCGGACGCTGCGCCGGCGCACCTCCGGCGTTCGGTGCTCCCCGGTCCCCGGAAGGATTTCGAAGTCGCGATAGTTGTTGGCCGCCCAGTCGAGGCACCACTCCGCGACGTTCCCGTGGACGTCGTGCAGGCCCCATGGGTTCGGGTCGAGGCTGCCGACCGGTGCGTGAATGAGGTAGGGATCCTCGTGCCGCAGGTCGGGGGGACAGCCGCGTGGCATGTTGGCACTCTCGCGACCGGCGAGGTTGGCGGCGTCCCACAGGCTCGACACCTCGTCGCCGGTCCAGAACACCGAGGCGGTTCCGGCGCGTGCCGCGTGCTCCCACTGGGACTCCGTCGGCAGGGTCAAGCCCCATCGCTTCAGGAACCGGTCGGCCTCGGTCCAGGAGACGTGCTCGACCGGATGGACTCGAGAGACGGCGCCGACGACCTTGTAGTGATCGCCGGACCGGTACTCGCTGGCGTTGTCGCTGCCACCTCTCATCCACTGACCCTGGGTCAGCTCGTACTTCGAGGCGAAGTACGGAGCAAGCGGGACGAGGTGAGGCGGCTCCTCGTGATTCGAGACGCCGGGGTCGAAGTGCGGAAGCGCGGGGTTTGCCTTCTGTGCTCCGATCCGTGCATCACCCCCGGGGATCAGCACCAGAACGATGCCCGAGTCGCGGTTCATGACGTAGTCCCCGTTCTCGTCGGTCTCTGGGCGCACGCCGGAGAGAACGTGCCAGAACTCCCAGAGCCCCGTGACGGAATTGCGCGCCAAGGGGACGAGACCGAGCTGAGGTACGACGACCATGTCCTCGTACTTCGGACACGAGCCCGAGTCGCCGATGGAGCGGATCGCCGCCTCCCATTCGCGCGCGTAGCGCCCGATCGAGTCCTGATACAGCTCCTCGGCGGAGGCCAGGTCGCGCTCCACTCGTCTTCGAAGTCCGTACTGGGGATGAAGCAGGTCGTCGAGCCGGGAGACGTGGGCCGCCAGCTCGTCGTGCTGTCGCTGCCTGACCGGATCCTCGAGGCTCCAGGCCCCGGAACGGCGAAGCTTGTAGTTCAACTCGGCAAGGAGCTGTCTCCTCGCTTCTTGCTCGGGCTCCAGGACGCGGATGTCCGCCAGTGCCTCTCGCCGCGACGGCTCGTCGGCGTTGCTCGAGTTGAGTACCGCGGCGGAGTCCTCGAGGACTTTCTGGCTGGCGGTGAAGTGGTACTCCGTCCGCTTCCGATCGGCTTCCAGGGCCAACCAGACTTCGCCGTGAAGTTCGGAGGGCGCGCCGCCATCACGGCGCAGGTCGTCCAGCTCCTGGCGGTAGGCCCGGAACCTCTCTTCGACGTCGCTTGCATCTCTCAGCCATCGCCGGAACTCCTCGGCGCCATCGGGATGGATCACGCCCAGCTCGCCGTTCGAGCGAACGAGGCGTCGTACGAGCTCGATGTCGCGCCGTCGCAACTCGGCGTTCGCCTTCTGCGTCGCCAGCTCCCGGTTTCGCAACGCTTCGTCGGCACGCTGCTGCTCCTTCCACCCGAGGAGGCCCACGCCCGAGACGAACACGAGCAGGAGCCCCAGCAGAGAAGCCGCAGTACCCCGGTTGCGCGTGACCCACTTCCGGAACTCGGCGAGTGCTCCGGTCTGGTAGACCTTGACGACTCGGTTCTCGAGATAGGCTCGCAGCTCCTCGGCGAGCTGCCCCATGCTGGCGAAGCGCTCCCGAGCGTCGTACGCCATGGCCTTCTCGCAGATGGCGACCAGCTCGGGCGGACGATCCCTGGAGTCGATGGGCTCCGGAGGTCCGTCGAGGATGCGCTGCAGGACGACCTCGGGTTCGCGGGACGCGTCCGGAGCGCCGTAGGGTGGGTGGCCGGCCAGGAGTTCGTACAGCATGGCGCCCACGGCGTAGACGTCCGAATGGGGCCCGACCTGAGCCTGCACGCCACGCGCCTGCTCCGGAGAGAGGTAGAGCAACGTTCCGACGACCGTGCCCTCCCGCGTTCGCAGCGCATTGGCGGCGTCGGAGTCGCTCAAGACCGTTTCCACGCGTGTCTTCGACGACTCCGGGACCCGTCCCCGAAGGATCGCGAGCCCCCAATCCATGACGTAGGTCTCACCGAATCGCCCGACCATGACGTTCGCGGGTTTCAGATCCCGGTGGACCACTCCGCGCTCGTGAGCGAAGGCGACGGTCTCGCAGACGCGCTGAAGCACTCCGATCGCACGGGTCAAGTTCCAGTCGTCTTCACCACTCACAACCTTGCGAAACACCGCGCGCAGTTCTTCGCCGCGCACGAGCTTCATCGTGAAGTAGACCCGGCCCTGGGCGTCGAGACCGAGCTCGTGCACGGGGACGACCCCCGGATGGTCCAGCTGGGCGGTGACCTGTGCCTCTTCGACGAACCGCCGCAGGGCACGGAGCTGCCCCGGAGAGAGCTCGCCGTCCACCGTCTGGGCCGAGCGCAGTTCCTTGCGCGCCAAGCTGCGACGCAGAACGGGATCCCAGACGTCGTGCACGACGCCCATGCCGCCCTCCCCGACGAAGGATCGGCGCTCGTAGCGAGTCGGATCCGAGCGCGTCAGGTTGCCGACCAGTTCCACGACAGCCGAGTCCGTGGGCTCGGAGCGAGCCGGGCGTGGGACGAGATCGGGGTCGTCCAGGCTCGCACCGGAGCTCAAGAGGGCCCGCAGCTCGAGCAGAATCTCGGAGGGCACCTCCGGGTGCTGCGCGAAGAACTCGTCGAGATCGACAGGGGTCCCTTGCTCGCGCAGCCGAAGCAATTCGGCGACGGCGAACGCCACTCCGACGATCGAGGGTTGTTCGCTGGAATCGCTCATGCGCTCGCTTCACCGCCCTGGCCCGGAACATTCATGACGCATGATCGGCTGCGTGCTCATGAACCGTTCGGGCTAGCGCCGTTCCAACGTCTCCACGGGGCCGGGATCGATCCAGCGTACAGCGTCTCGCTCGGCCAGCTCGCAGAGGTCGAGGTGCGTCGCCCGAACGACCCAGCGGTCGCGACCGGCAGCCTCGTATTCCAATCCGACTAGCTCGCCAGCCTGCGTCTCAGGAGGAACGTCGGCGTGGAACGACACCACTACGGGGCCTTCCTCATCCTCCGCGGCGGTCAGCAAGTCCGGGTGCAGTCGATCCTCGAGGTCGAGTGCTCCCACCCACCGAATCGGCGGCGATCCGGAAGCCGACGCGTCGCCCGAAGGCGTGAAGATCGAAGGGCCATGGACCCTCGCGATGTAGCTGGGGCCCCCGAGATGTTCGATCAGGCGGATTCCTTGCGCGGCAAGTGCGTTGCGTTGGGCCGCCGTCGGCTCCTCGAAGAGCTGAACGCACGCGTGAGCCGTCGGGGTACCCGCTACCAGCTCGCGCAATCTCGCGAAGGCATCGTCCACGACCGGGGGCACGAAGACTCGGTTCCCCAGCTCGACGCGATAGTACGATTCGCCCGTGGCCCTCGAGGATGCGGCGAGCGTGTCTCGCCCGGAGCGGGTTGGGTAGACCGCCTCCCGCGCCTCTCGAACTCCGGTCGCTGCCGGCGCTCGAACCAGGCTCACCCCTAGCTCCACGCGGCCCTGTTCGTCCGTGTCGAACGACTCGCCCGGGGGTGGCGAGAGGAACATGTGCAAGTTCGCTGCTGATGCGTCGACGGGAATGGGCACGACCAGCGCGCCCTCCTCGAGCTCGCCCTGGCGAGCGCGCGCGACCTCGCCGAGGGAGTCCACGACGGCCACGGTGGCGCCTCGAGGAAGTCCGTCGAGGCGCAGCACGACTTCGCCCGGCCCGGCCTCCAGTGCAGGTGGTCCTGGCAGCAGGTATTGCAGGTGACTCAGCGGGTGAAGCGCCCCGACGGGCAGCAGCAGACGATCGCCGCGACGCCCGAAGTACCAGTAGTCGAGAGGCCAGGACCGCAAGTCGAGATCCACGAGGTACACGCAAAAGGAGGCAAGGGGGTGGGAGCTGACCACGGAGTACGTTTGCGTACCCGCGAAGGGCAGCGCGTGAGGATCGACTCGCACGCGCCAATGACCCGCCTCGGGCTCCTTCACCGCAACGACCTCGACGTTGTTCAGCCGATCCGGTCCGCGTCCGGCGGGATGCACCTCGTTGGCCCCGATCGCTCCGCCGGGGCCCAGCAGAGGAACCTTCTTCAGCTTCCAGGGTTCGTGAATCGTCTCGTTGCCCTGGTCGTCTTCGTGGACGAGCGTCAGGTCGAGGTCGTTCACGAGCTTGGGCGAATCGGACGGCGTCAGGAGGCTTGCCGGTAGGTCGTCCCACGTCAGAGTCACGCGCAGCTCGTCGACTCCCTCGGGAAGTTCGAGGCAGTACTCGTGCGAGTCGAGCGCCGAACCGACGGACGCCACCCGCCACCGGTGTTCGTCGGGCAGCACGGCGCAAGCTGCCTCCGTGTCGACCAGTCCAAACCCGGAGGCGAAGTCCGGTCCGAGGTGGTACAGGGTCTGCTTTCCCGTGTCGGGGTTCTCGATGCCCCACGCGTCCGAGTCGCGGGTCTTCGTCAGGTCCCGAGCCGTCCCCACGAGCACGGCGCGAAACAGGGACGGAGGAAGGTGCGCGGTGGACTGCTCGTACTTGTCCGCGTAACTCTCCATCACCAGCGCGACGACTCCACTCACTGCCGCGCATGCGAGGGATGTTCCCGAGTCGGCGGTGTACTTGTGAACCGCATCCTTCGCGAGGACGACGCCGCTGCCCGGTGCAACGACATCCGGACGTATACGCCCGTCGCTCGTCGGTCCGAGGGACGTGTGGTGGTAGAGGGTCTTCGTTCGATCCGCGCGCGTCGCTCCGACGACGATGGCGTTCTTGGACTGGTTCAAGGCCGAGTAGTAGCCGCTTCCCACGCCCTCGTTCGCCACTTGCCCGTCGTTCCCCATCGCCCAGATCGCGGGGCGCGCGGGAATCGCGAAAGTGGCTCCGTTCTCGTCGACGAATTCCAGGTCGCCGCGAACTACGGTGTCCACGGCCAGCGAGTCGCCCCCGTACTCGTTCGTCGGATCCAACGCGTAGGAGTGGTTCGTCAGGTCCGACTGCTCGGACACGAGCGCGGAGTGGTACAGAGCCTCGATCGACGTCGAAACGGTGCCGTGGAACTTGGGGAAGCTGCCCAGCATCACCCGCGGCGCATGCCCGCGCAGGCTGAAGGCCGGCCGGTGATTCCAGCCCGCGCTGCCCACCCCGCTCCCCCCCACGACCGAGGCGACGGCCGTTCCATGGTCGTTCGAGCTCGACAGGGGCCCGTAGATGCGGGAGGTCGCCATGGGTGCGCCGTCGGCTCCGAGGTCGAAGAAGTCCTCGTGCGTGCGACTGATCCCCCCGTCGCAGACGGCTACCCGAACCGCCTTGCCTGTCCGGCCGAGGTACTTCGGGCCGGGCTTGTAGCTACTCACGCGCTGCACGACGTCGGATCGAACGATCGAACGGCTACGGTCGTTCAGGTCCTCGCGGGACGTCGGCGCATCGACTCCGATCATCCGCACGCCATCCCTGCTCGCGAGAGCGGACACGCTGTCGAGCTCCATCTCCAGTCGCCAGACCTGGGCGAAGCTCCGCGTCGGCTCCCCGAAGGTGTTCAGGAGGTTCCGCGCGGCCTCTGGAGACCTCCCCGGATACAGCTGGACGATCACGCGAACGCGGCCTTCTCGCCCCTTGGCATAGGGGGGGAGATCCTCGATGGACCCGGCACCGCTGAGCAAGGCATCCAGCTTCCAGCGCGGCTCGAACCAGTCGGCTGCACGGAGCTTCTTCGCGACGATCTCCGCGTCGAGCGCATTCGGTTCCTCGAGAAGGGCGAGGTAGGCCGTGCCTCCGAGGAAGTCCACCAGGCGGACGCCCGCCGTCGAGAACCCCTCCAGCTCTCCACCCGTCGGCTGCGCCGCGAGCACGATCAGGGCCGGCACCGCCTCGTCCTGTTGTCCCGCCAACCGGCGATTCAGACGCGGTGAACGTCCTGGCTCGAGAGTGGCGATTCCCGACCGGAACGCGACCTCGATGGGATCCCCGGTCTGGGCCTCTCGTTGTCGTCCCGCGGACGCCAGGACCGCGCCGACCGCCAACACACACGCGAAGTGCATAGTTTCCTCCTCTGGAGACAGCCGCCGCTCCCACGGCGCCCTCGCTGCCCCGGACCATGCTAGCAAGCGCGGCATACGGTGCCGGCGGAGCAGGATTCACCCCAGCTGGGGTCACTTGCGCGGCTCGGCCGAACGGCGCGGTCGACCCTGCGGGCTTCCGATCCGCTCGTTCACGGTGGCCCTGCCGAGACCGCGACCCCAGAAGATGCGAGCCGCACCTCCAGGGGGGGAGTGGAGGGCGGCTCGCAAGAAGGGGGAGGGTTGAACGGGTGGCGTCAGGGTGCGGCTTCGGCGCCGAGGAGGCCGCGGAGGCAGCTGCGGACGATGTGCGTCTCGAGTTCTTCGATGAGCTCGGGCCCGAACTGCTGCGCGCGGAGCAGGTGCAGGGACACGTTGCGCGCGAGCAGGTAGAAGACGCACTGCGAGATGACGCCGATGCCGGCGATGCGCAGCGGGTGCGGGTCGACCAGGTCGGGGCGCACGAGCTGAATCAGCTCCTCGACCTCGGCGTGGACCTTGACGAGCTCGGTGAGGAGCTCCTCGCTCGAGCCCGAGGGATCCGAGAGCTCGCGCATGAGCAGGCCGTCGGACACGGAGTCCGGCGGCAGCACGACGTCGCGCAAGAAGACGCGGATCCACTCCTGCAGGGCCTCGATCGCACCCGCCCGCGTGCCCGTGAGGCGCGCCCGCTCGATCAGCGCGCGGGTGGCCTCGGAGGGTCGCTTCGACGCGGGGCCGCGCGTGCGCACCACCTCTTCGTAGAGCTTGCGCTTCGACCCGAAGTGGTAGTTCACCCCGGCGTGCCCCACACCGGCCGCAGCGCCGATCTGGCGCACCGAGACGCCGGCGAAGCCGCGCAGCGAGAACAGCTCTGCCGCGGCGTCGAGCAGACGCTGTCGCGTCGCCCGGGAAGTCAGGGATGCCGGCACAGGCTCACTGGAAATGGGGTCCACGGGATGGTCCGCTCGGTTCAACCAAGCGTACAAACCGCGCGTTCAAGGCGCCAGGGGCGCGGGCCGCCGGCCGGCCGGACGGGCGCGGGCTGCGAATCCTGCCGCGCCGACCCGGACCCGTCACAATGCGGCTTCCTGGCTTTCGGCCGCCGGGACGCGTGAATCCCGGGGCGCCGCCGGACCGCTGCGCAACGAGCGGAAGCCGCCGGTCGCACCTAACGACTCCGCAACTTGACCCCCGGGCGGACCGCCTCGATGCTGACTCACCCGCTGCGGATTCCCCCCCCCGATCCGCGACGGACTCCTCTTCGCACCAGTCCACCCCTACAGAGGTCGTCGTTCATGGGTCTCATCCAGGAATTCAAAGAGTTCGCCGTCAAGGGCAACGCCATCGACATGGCCATCGGCATCGTCGTCGGTGGTGCCTTCAGTCCGATCGTCAAGAGCATCGTCGACGACATCATCATGCCGCCGATCGGCATGCTGCTGGCGGGTATCGACTTCTCCGAGCTCAAGCTGATCATTCAGGAAGCGACGGCCGACTCCGAAGCCGTCACGATCAACTACGGCAACCTGATCAACGTCCTGATCACGTTCGTGATCGTGGCCTTCGCCGTCTTCATGCTCGTCAAGGGCATGAACACGCTGCGCCGCGAGGAAGAGAAGCCGCCGGCAGCGCCGACCACCAAGAAGTGCCCGGCCTGCGCCATGGAGATTCCGATCGAAGCCACCAAGTGTGGCCACTGCACCTCGGCGGTCTAAAGCAACGCACCCGAGCTGCACGTAGCGGCGCTCCCCGTTCCGCGACGGGGGGCGCCGCTCGCCTTTCCTCTACCGCGCGGGCTCCCCGGAGGTCGCGGCCGCATCCGCGGGCTGGCAGGCGCTGCACCAGTAGGTCGAGCGGCGGTCCTTGCCGAGGCGCTCCGTGCGGATCGGCGCGCCGCAGAGCGAGCACGGCTCGCCGGCGCGTCGGTAGACCCACAGCCCGGGATCGTCGTCCCGCTCCAGCGTGGCGAGGCCGCGGCGCGGACGAGGCGCGCGGGTCCGCCGGCGGGCCGGGCCGAGGTTGCGCGCGAGGCCGCGCGCGGCGCGTTCGTAGAGCTGCGCGAGGCGGTCGTCCGGAACGGTCTCGAGCGGCGCGCGCGGGTCCAGTCCGGCGAGGAACAGGAGCTCGCTCTTCCACACGTTGCCGATGCCGCAGGCCACGCGCTGGTCGAGCAGGACGTCGACGAGCGGCGCCGCGGGAGCGAGCCGCTCGCGAGCGCGGGCGACGGCGACACCGGGATCGAAGTCCTGCGCCAGGACGTCGGGCCCCAGCCAGGCCATCAGCCTCCGGAAGCGCACGCCGCGGCGATCCATCACCTCGGCCTCGCGCGTGCGGAAACAGGCGAAGACGCGCTGCTCCGTCGCGATCACGATCGTCGCCTGCCACGCGGGGCGCAGCCAGGGCTCGTCCGGCGCGTAGGCGTGCCAGCTGCCGTGCATCCCGAGGTGCGAGCGCAGCAGCGTCGGGCCGACGCCGACGAACAGGTGCTTGCCGACGGCGAAGACCGCGTCGATCCGCCGGCCCAGGAGAGACTCGAGCACCTCGCCCTCGAAGCGCGCCTGCACGAGTTCGCGCCCCTCGAGCTGCTCGCGCAGCGTCGCCGCGAGCGCGTGGATCGTGTCGCCCTCAGGCACGCGTCGCCCGCCGCACGAGGATCCAGCCGCGGTAGTCGCTGGCGAAACCGTGCGCGGTGAGCGCGTCCCGCAGGCCTGAGTCGTCGGTGCGCACGCCGTCGATGCGCTCGAGCACCAGCGAGCGGCCGGGCAGACCCTTCAGCGCCTCGATCGCGAGGTCGACGTGCGCGGGCTCCGCGGACTCGGGGAACGTCAGCAGGCTGCGCCGGCTCGGGGACACGTAGAGCACGGGGCGCCCCTCGACCGTGACGAGGTGCGCGCCGGCGACGCGCCGCGGCCTGCGGTCGGCGTCGCCGGTCGCCGGCCACGGCAGCACGCCGCCCCACGGATTGGCGGGATCCGCGGCGGCGAGGACGCGCACCTCGGGCCGCGCGGACGGCTCGCGTGCGTCGCGCAGCCGGTCGACGGCGCCGGCCAGCGCGAACTGCACGCCGCCCAGGCCCTCGACGAAGTGCCCGCGGCGGATGCGGCCCGCTTCCTCCATCGCCTTGAGGACGCGGTACACGGCCGTGAAGCCTCCGGGAACCTCTTCCTCCAGCGCCATCTCGCGCGCGACGACGCCGTAGCGTTCGAGCAGCGTCGTCGCGCGGGCGTGCGCCACGCGCTCCGGCGGTGTGTCGGTCTCGAGCAGGTTGCGCACGAGCGACCAGCGCCCTCCCGCGAGCGGCGCGGTGCCGCGACCGCGGCGCGGCTTCGAACGCGACGCGAGCGAGCGCAGCGGCAGGAACGTGTCGTTGGTGACGAGGCCCGCCCAGACGAGGTCCCACAACGCCGCCTCGAACTCGCGCTCGCTGGAATCGGGATGGACGGAGCGCAACGCGCGCGACAGCTCGGTCGCGAAGCAGGCGCCGCGCTTCTCGAGCGTGTCGAGCAGCACCGTGTGGAGCGGTCCGGGATCCGGGTACGGCTCGGGAGGATCGAGCAGCAGCGGCGCGCTCTCGCGCCGCAGGAGCACCACGCGGCCGTCCGCCGCCCCGAGCGCCGCGCGGCCGACCCAGACCACGCGGCCCGAAGCGCTGAGCGCGTCGAGCATCTCGGGAGCGAACTCCGCGACCCGCGCGGGCAGCACCTCGCCCGCGAGCGTGGACCACGGCAGCGGACAACCCTCGAGCTGTGCGATGGCGTCCTCGAGTCCCTCCGCGCCGCGACGCCGCTTCCGGCCCAGCCCGTGCCAGGCGCCGAGGAACCGCGCGAGCGCCGGGGCCTCGACCGGCGCGATCTCCCCGCGCAGCTTGGCGAGCGTCCGGCGGCGCAGCCGGCGCAGCACGTCCTCGTCGCACCACTCGAGTCCGCTGCCGCCGGGCCGGATCGCGCCGCGCACCAGGACGCCCGCCGCGCGCAGCGTCTCGAGGACGGCCTCGGTGCGCTCGGGGGCCAGTCCGAGGGCCTGCGCGAGCTGCGCCGACTGGAACGGACCGCGGGTGCGTGCGTAGCGGCGGACGAGGCGCTCGAGCGCGTCCGGTCCGGCCTCCAGGAACTCCGCCGGAAGTCCGCCCGGCACCACGGCTCCCAGCGCGGCCTCGTAGGCGCCCGCGTCCTGCGCCGCGATCCAGGGCCTGCCGCCGGAGACGCGCAGCGAGACCGCGCGGCGCTCGCGCTCGAGTCGCTCGAGCCAGGGCCGCGGGTCCTCGGTGCAGCGCGCGCGCAGCTCGTCCTCCGTGCACGCGCCCAGCCAGCGCAGCACGTCGTGCAGCTCGTCGGCATCGCGCGCGTGCCGCTCGGGCGCGAGGCGCTGCAGCTCGGCCTCGAGCTCGCGCAGGACGTCCGCGTCGATCAGCTCGCGCAGCTCGGTCTCGCCGAGCAGCTCGCGCAGGAGCTCGCGGTCCAGCCCCAGCGCGTGCGCGCGGCGCTCCGCGAAGGGCTGGTCGTACTCGTACAGGTACGCGGCCACGTACTCGAACACCAGCGAACGCGCGAAGGGCGACGCGCCGCGCGTCTCGACGTAGTCGACCTGCACCTCGCGACTGCGGACGCCGCGCAGGAGCTCCTCGAGCGCGGGCAGGTCGAAGACGTCGCGCAGGCACTGGCGGTACGTCTCGAGCACGATCGGAAAGTCCGGATAGCGCAGCACGCCGGCCATCAGGTTCTTGGCCTTCAGCCGCTGCGCCCAGAGCGGCGAGCGCGCGCGCGGGTTCCGTCGCGGCAGCAGCAGCGCGCGCGCGGCGTTCTCGCGGAAGCTCGCCCCGAAGAGCGCCGACCCCGTGAGCTGGTCGGTCACGAGCTCTTCCAGCTCCGTGGGGTCGGGGAACAGCACGTCGACGTCGGGCACCTGGTCGCCGTCGGCGAAGGTCAGGACGATGCCGTCGTCGCCGTACATCGCGGCGACCTCGAACCCGCTGCGCGCGCTGAGGATCGTCTGCAGCGCCAGGGACCACGGCGCGTGCACGCGGTTGCCGAAGGGCGTCAGGATGCAGATGCGCCAGTCGCCGAGCTCGTCGCGGAAGCGCTCGACCGTGACGGCGCGATCGGTCGGCAGCGCGCCGGTGTGCTCCTTCTGCTCCGCGACGTAGCGCAGGAGATTCTCCGCGGCGAACTCGTCCAGGGAGGCCGCCGCGAGCAGCTCGCGCGCCCGCTGCGGCGGCTCCTCGTCGAGCTTGCGCGTCAGCGCGCCGATCGCGCGCCCCAGCTCGATCGGCCGACCCGGACCGTCGCCGCGCCAGAACGGAAGGCTGCCCGACTCGCCCGGAGCGGGCTCGACGTGCACGCGGTCGCGCGTGATCTCGACGATGCGCCACGACGAGGCGCCGAGCAGGATGACGTCGCCGACGCTCGACTCGGTGACCATCTCCTCGTCCAGCTCTCCGAGGCGCGGGCCGTCGGCGCCCAGGTGGACCGCGAACTGCCCCCGGTCCGGGATCGTCCCGGCGTTCAGGCGCGAGATCATCTGCGTGCCGCGGCGCGCGGACAGCACGTTCCGCGTGCGATCCCACGCCAGGCGCGGACGCAGGTCGGCGAAGTCCTCGGAGGGGTAGCGACCGGTCAGCATGTCGAGCACGGACGTCAGCGCCGCCGGCGACAGCTCGCGGTACGGTGCGGAGCGGCGCACGAGCGCCCCGATCTCGTCCACGCCGCGCTCGCGGTCGCAGACCATCGCGATGACCTGCTGCGCCAGCACGTCGAGCGCGTTGCGCGGAACCTGCAGCGACTCGAGCTCGCCGGTCGCCATGCGCTGGGCAATCGCGGCGCACTCGAGCAGGTCGCCGCGGAACTTCGGGAAGATGCGCCCCTGGCTGACCTCACCGACCCCGTGGCCGGCGCGGCCGACGCGCTGCAGGCCGCGCGCGACGGACCCGGGCGACTCGACGAGGACCACGAGGTCCACGGCTCCCATGTCGATGCCCAGCTCGAGCGAGCTGGTCGCCACGAGTCCGCGCACCTTGCCGGCCTTCAGCGCCTCCTCGATCTCGCGGCGCTGTTCGTGCGAGATGCTGCCGTGGTGCGCGAGCACGAGCTCCTCCTCCGCGAGCTCGTTCAGGTGCTGCGTGAGGCGTTCGCACAGGCTGCGGCTGTTGACGAAGAGGATCGTCGAGCGGTGCTCGCGCACGAGGCGCAGCAGCTCGGGGTGGATCGCGGACCAGAGGCCGTGACGACGCGCGGGCTGCGCGGTCCGGAGCAGGTGCTCATCGCCCAGGATGGGACCGCCGCGCTGGGCCGGCGCCGCCGGCGGGCGCTTCGAGTCAGGCGCCGGCTCGTCCGTGGCCGCGGGCCGCTCCATGTCCGGCACGGGGACCGCGACGCTGAGCGCCAGGCGCGGTTTCTGCTGCGCATCGACGACCTCGACCGGGCGATCCCCGCCCAGGAAGCGCGCCACCTCGTCCACCGGCCGCACCGTGGCGGACAGACCGATCCGCTGGGGGTCCGCGACGGCGAGCTCCGCCAGCCGCTCCAGCGACAGCGCCAGGTGCACGCCGCGCTTGGTCGCCGCCACCGCGTGGACCTCGTCGACGATGACCGTGTGGACCGTGGCGAACGTCGCGCGCGCCTCCGAGCCGAGCAGGAGGAAGAGCGACTCCGGCGTGGTGACGAGGATCTCCGCCGGGTCGACCCGCTGACGACGCCGATCGCGCTGCGATGTGTCCCCGGTGCGCACGTCGACGCGCACGTCGCGCGGCTTCAGCCCGAGGCGTTCCGCGGTCCGCTCGATGCCCCGCAGCGGAGCGCGCAGGTTGCGCTCGACATCGTGCACGAGCGCCTTCAGCGGAGACACGTAGAGCACCCGCACCCCCGGCGGCGCGCCGTCGTCGAGTCGTGCGACGCGGTCGATTCCCCACAGGAACGCCGCCAGCGTCTTGCCGCTGCCGGTCGGAGCGAGCAGCAGCGAGTGCGCGCCGGAACAGATCGTCGTCCACCCCGACGCCTGGACCTCGGTCGGTCGCTCGAACGCCTCGGTGAACCAGGTGCGTGTGGCGGGACTGAAGGCCTCCATGGCGGTTGCCGCATTGTCGACCACGATGGCCGAGCTTGCCACGGGGACCTCACGCGCGCGTGAGGTCCCCCCTCCCGGGGGAATGACCGAAGCGCGCGCGCGGGGTTGCGGTCGGTGTCGCGCTTCTTCCGGCCGCCGCGTTTCCGAGCGCGTTCGGCGGGGCTGGCGTCCCACGGGCCCCGGCCGCCGGAGGCGAGGTCGGGGCTCCGTCGCGGGCGAAGGACGAGCCGACGGCTCTCGGGCTCGATCCCGCGGCGGGCGGCACTCTGTCCCGGCTCGACCCGGGGATCGTGCGCGTTCGCGCACTCAAGAACGGTCCGGGGTCGGCCGAAAGGCTAGTTTGTGGCCCGCGCGGGTGCGCGATCGACCCTTGACCCCTTCACCCAGCAGCGAGCGATCGACGCCTCGGGCCTCCGGCTTCTCGCTCGGATTCGTCCTGGCCCTGCTGCTGGTCGTGGCGGGCATCGCGACCGTGGCGATCCCGGGGTTCTTCGGACGCGACTCGGTGACGCTGAACAACGCGGCTGTCCTGCTGGCCCACGACCTGCGCTCCGCTCAGAACCGCGCGGCGTTTCTCGGCGCGCCCACGATCTTCTCGTTCGAGGAGGACGGCCAGGGCTACGTGGTCCGCTCGGCTTCCGGCGAGCCTGTCCGGCACCCGCAGGCTCAGCATCGGTTCGTGCGACGCTACGACGTGGACGGCGTCTTCGAGGGCGTCACCGTGAAGCGCGCCGTGTTCGGCGGAGATCCCGCACTCACGTTCGACCGCTACGGTCTCGGCCACGCCACCGGTTCGATCGAGCTGGAGTTCGAGGGCAGCCGGCGCACGGTTCGCTACGACGCGGAGACCCACGACATCGCCGTCGACGGCCTCGAGCGCCCCTGGGTCGACGCGGGTCCTTGAGGCCCCAATAGAACCGGAGCCGCCTCTCGAAAGAGACGGCTCCGTGAGGTTTGCAATGGCGTAGCCCACCATTGCCGAGCCAAGGTCAGGCGGCAGATTCCTTCCCTGGCCACCACTCCCCGGTGAACCGAGGCTTGGGTTGCGAAGTCGTGGGACTTCGCTCCCGGACGGGCGTGGCAGATCGCTCGTCCGAGAATTCGACTGTAGCAGGGCTTTCGCGAATGCCGCAAGGGGGCAAACGAGGCCGGAAGGGGCCTGGACAGGGCTCCCAGGGCCTCCCGGACCGACGAAAGACACTTCCGAGGACGGGCGCACCACGGCGAGGCAGGCGGGGTGTGCCCGAGACGGGTTCTTCGTCCCGCGATCGACCCGTTCAACCCCCGCGACCACGGGTATCCACGCGTCGGCCGGAGAAGGCCGGTTCAGTACTGGGGAACGGACGGATCGACCTGTCGACTCCAGGCGAGGATGCCGCCGCGCACCGTACGAACGTTCTGGAACCCGTGACCGACGAAGTAGGCCGCGACGTCGAGACTGCGCACGCCGTCCTTGCACAGGAAGACGACCCGGCGCTCGCGCGGCAGGGCCATGTAGCGGTCCTGGTCCCCGAAGTCGAGGGGCTCGGCCTCTTCGAGGCTGGCGAGCTGACGTTCGTCGGGCGTCCGAACGTCGATGAACGTGAACTCCTCCCCCGCGTCGAGCCAGGCGCGCACCTCGGTCGGCTCCACCTGCATGTTCGCGTCGACCTCGTGGGCGTTCAGGATGGTCTGAACGACGCCGGTCGTGTCCAGCAGGTTGTGGTCCTTGCACACCTTCTCGAGCGTGTCCGCCGGTTCGAAACCACAGGAGGAGCAGCCGCCGACGTGGTAGCGCTGGAACAGGGCGCGCTGGGCGGACGGGGCTCGGGACAGGATCTCCTCCATGGTCATGGAGAGGGAGATTTGGAGCGTCACGGGGATCCTCGGCGTTCGGGGGTCGGGGTCGGGGGTCGGGTCAGCGAGATTCTTGGGACGACGGCCACCATCCTAAAGGAGGAAGTTCGTGCCGCGGAGCCGGCCCAGGAGGCGCCGGTGCTGCTGTCGCCCACCCACCCTCCCCCACCCTCCCTGGGAATGCCCGCAGGACCCCCCCGCCCGGCTCCCGGTGACGGAGAAACTCCCCGGAGTTTCTGCACGCCGCCCGCCGCGCAGGGAGTCCGTTCGGGAGGAAGGCGGGGGCGGCGCGACTTTTTGCGGAAGGAACTGCAACCGATGCGCCGGAGGCCAGTCCTCGGTGCGGAGGCCGGAAGTTCCGGCCGCGGACTCCGGGCCTGGTCGCACAGGAATAGACGGCTCCTGCGCGTCCACGGAGTTCGGCTCTCCATCAACCCCCCTCTGGGGCCTTCCCCGCGCTCGACTCCTCCCGAGTTCGGGGAGGGCCCCGCTTCCCCCCTCCGTGAAGCGACCGCTCAGGCCCCTTGCTCCGACCACCATGCCCACGCGCGAAACGATGACCACGTGTCGACCCCTCGGACGACCGGGCCCGTGGAGAACAACGCGGGAGGCATCGCGGTGGGCATCGCCGGAGGCCCCGCGAGGGGCACGGTCGGGGGCTTGGCCTCGGATCCGAAGCCGTGCGCGGTGGTCAACGTCGCCGGGCTCGCCTACCCTCTGCACCCTTTCCCGATCCCCGCACCCCGCACCCCGATCCCGCACACCGACCCCGCGCGAAGCGGCCCACCCGAAGTTGGCCCTGGCCGCAGCCCCGCCCGGTTTGGATCGCCGAGGCCACCGCGGACCCCTTCCCGAGACGAGCCCCATGGCGGAACAACGCATCACCCCCCGCTCCGAGGACTACGCCCAGTGGTACCAGGACGTCATCGCGGCCGCCGAGCTGGCCGAGCCCGCTCAGGTCGTGAAGGGCTGCATGGTGATCCGGCCGCACGGCTTCGCCATCTGGGAGAAGATGCAGGCCGACCTGGATCGGCGGTTCAAGGAAACGGGGCACCAGAACGCCTCTTTTCCGCTGCTGATTCCGATGAGCTTCATCCAGAAGGAGGCCGAGCACGTCGAGGGGTTCGCGCCGGAACTGGCCGTGGTCACGCACGCCGGCGGCAAGGAGCTCGAGGAGCCGTACGTCATTCGCCCGACGTCGGAGACGATCATCGGTTACTTCTTCTCGCGCTGGATCGACTCGTGGCGCGACCTGCCGCTGCTGATCAACCAGTGGGGCAACGTCATGCGGTGGGAAC
>CAYGPA010000009.1:18195-28931 GCA_964351535.1 uncultured Planctomycetaceae bacterium | reverse complement strand
GGCGCGAGGCTGCGGCACGCGGCGCGCGAGCGCGTGCTGCGCGAGGCGCCCGCGCGCCTGAACGAGGCGCGCAACCTGCGCTGGCTCGCGGAGCACGATCTGCCGACGGTCGAGCCGCTCGCCGCGGGCGTCCTGCGACGCTCCGGAATCGCGAGCTTCCAGTTCCTCGCGACGGCCTGGCTCGAGGGCGCGCGCGCGCTGGACACGCTCTGGCCGGAGGCCGACTCGGCCGCGCGGCAGGATCTCGTCACGCACCTCGCGCGCGACGTCGGCCGCATGCACGGCCTCGGCTTCGTGCACCGCGACCTGTTCTTCCGCAACCTCGTCGTCCCGCCGATGGCGGTCCCGCGCGCGCACCTGATCGACGCCTGGCGCGGTGGTCCCGCGCACCGCTGGCGCGGGCCCGCCTACGACCTCGCCTGCCTCATGTTCGACGCGACCGCCGCGTGGAACGACGCGGATCAACAGCACTTCTTCGGCGCGTACTTCGCCGAGCGCCGGCTGCACGACGGAGCGGGCGACCTCGAGAAGCTCCTCACGCGCGCCCGGCGCGAGCACGCGCACCTCGCTCGCCGCGTCTCCCGCCGCGGGCGTGCGGAGCCGCCGAGACCGTGGACGCCGCCGCCGCTCGCCGTCCCTCGCCAGCGGAAGCCTTAGCCCGGGGCCCGGCGGCGCGGGCACCGGGGGCGCGTTCGGGGCGAGAAACCGGGGTTGCCGGGTGCGTGGAGAAATCGATCCCTAACTTGCTATTCAGCAGTTGCTTACGATCTTCTCGAGCGATCCTCGCCAGGCCGTGTAGGCGCAACCCGGCAGAGTTTCGTTCGCTGCGGCTGCCAGGAACGGCTCGTCCGGGCGAGAATTCCAGGGTGCCGGGCTGCTTCCCGCGCGTCGCGCGCGCCCCCCGGCGCCTCGCCGTCGCCTCGACAGCTCCCAAGTCCCGAAATAAGCTGGGCTTGCGACATCCAAGCCGCCCCCGACCTGCCCGCCCCCCACCCCCCAGGCCCCTCGCTCATGCCCGACACCGCACGACTCGAGTCCGCCTCGACGCGCACCATGTTGCGGTTCGCCCTGCGGGGTGACCCCGAAGCCGAGCGACGCTTCTACCTGCGGCTGAAGGAGCGGCTGACCGTTCTCGCCGGGCGCCACCCCCTGATGCCGCGGCTGCGCTCGACGACGACCCCCGAGGACGTCGCCTCCGAGGTCCTGGTGCGCTGCTTCGCCGCCCGCGCCTTCCAGCGCTTCGAGGACCGCGGGCGCAACTCGATCCCGCGCTTCCTGCACGTGGTCCTCCAGCGCACGCTGGTCGACATGCTGCGCCGGTCGAAGTCGGCCAAGCGCCGCAGCTCGACGGGCGCCGATCCGGTCCCGGTCGCCGTGGGCGAGCTCGACGCCTACGAACCGCCGTCGAACGACCCGACGCCGACCTCCCAGGCGCGCTCGGCCGAGCTCGCGGAGCTGTGCCAGAAACTGCTCGGCGGCCGCGAGCTCGAGGTCTGGAAGCTGATCGAGTTCGAGGGCCTGCAGCCCGCCGACGTCGCCGAACGCCTCGACATCGCCCCCTCCACGGTGCGCTCCCTCTTCCATCGCGCGCGGTGCAAGCTGATCCGCGCCTTCGACGAGCGCGAGTACGCCGGAGACTGAACGTGGCCGCGCACGGCGAGTCCCCCGACTTCGAGAACGTGAGCGCCGAGGACGACGCGCAGGAGATCCTCGCGCGCATCCTCGACGACCTCGACCGGGGAGGAGCGGTCGACCCCGAAGCGCTGCGGGAGGAGTTCCCGAACGTCTCCGAGGAGGAGATCGCGCGCCTCTGCTCCGCGGCGTCGCGCTACGAGGAGGAGGCGCTCTTCCTGCGCATGGACTGGGAGGCCGCGCGCGAGCAGGAAGTCCCGCAGCTCGAGCCGGACACGATCATCGGCGACTACGTCGTCGAGGCGCCCATCGGGCGCGGCGGAATGGGCTGCGTGTACCGCGCCCGGCAGCGATCGCTCGGCGATCGTCGCGTCGCGCTCAAGGTGCTGCCGGCGGGAGGCAAGGGCGACGAGGCCGCCGGACGCGCGGAGCGCTTCTCGCGCGAGGCCCGCGCCGCGTCCTCGCTGCACCACCCGAACCTCGCCGAGGTCTACGGCTTCGGCACCGAGAGCGGCGTGCACTACTACGCCATGCGTCTGGTCGAGGGACCCACGCTGCGCGAGGTCCTCGACGAGCTCGCCGCGAAACCCGAGCTGCGGCGCAAGCGCTCCGTCCGCCGCCGCATCGTCCGGCGCGTGGCCGAGGTGGCGGGCGCGCTCGCGGAAGTGCACGGCAGCGGTCTGGTCCATCGCGACGTCAAGCCGTCCAACATCATGCTCGAGGGGCCGTCGAAGGAGCGCATCGCCGACCGCGCGGCCGTGCTGGTCGACTTCGGCCTCGTGCGACCGATCGACACCGAGGCCAACCCGATGACCCGCAACGCGCCGGCGACCCCCGCCTACGCCGCGCCGGAGCTGCTCCTCGGGCAGGAGGTCGACGCGCGCACGGACGTCTTCGGCCTCGGCGTGACGCTCTACGACCTGCTCACCGGTCGCCGGCCGACCGAGCGCATGCAGGCCTCCGCGGGACTCGAGCCGATCGGCGCGCTGGCGCCGGAGGTCGATCCGGACCTGCAGGCGATCGTCTCGAAGGCCACCGACCCGATGGCGAAGTGGCGCTACGCGGACGCCTCGGCGCTGCAGCGTGACCTGAACGCGTGGCTCGACGGCCTGCCCGTCGCGGCGCGGACGCAGGGTCTCTTCGAGACGGCCGGGCGCTGGGTACGCCGCCACCCCTGGAGTGCCGTCCGAACCGCGGGCGCCGTGGTGCTGCTCGGGATCGCCGGCACGGGCGCGCTGTGGGCGACCGACGTGCTGGCTCGTTCGCGCCAGGCGCGCGAGGCCTTCGAGCGCGGCGACGTCGAGACGCTGTACGCGCACGTCGAGGAGCTGCCGGAGGGCGCGCCCGGCGCGTGGCTCGTCGGCTCGGAGCTCAGCGCGACGCGCGCGCAGCTGCTGGAGCTCGAGGAGGGTCCGCTGACGAACCTCGGCGCCGCGCTGCGTCGCGAGGACTTCGAGGAGATGGTCACCGCGGTCCTCCACGGGCTCGAAACCGAAGAACGCGCCAACGGCTCCCTGGCGCACCGCGCGCTGCTCTTCCGCCTGCGCGAGGACGGCGCCAGTCCGGGAGCCGTGACGCCGCGCATGCGTCCCGCCATCGCCGGCACCATGCTCTATTTCGAGGCGCACCCCGACGTCACGCCGGAGCAGATCGCCGCCAGCGCTCCCTTCCGCGACAGGCTCGTCGAGCTCCTCGGCGTGGGCCTGCCCACCGTGGCGGCGCTCGAGGTCGTCTCCGCCCTGGGCGGCTGCGGAACGATCGCCGAGGTCCCCGAGATCCTGCGGTGGCTCAACACGAGCGGCGGCCCGACCCCCTTCACCGAGCGACGCCGACTCGCGTTGCGGAACATCGAGCGCATCCTGGCGCGCGGCATCGCGTGCGGACTGGACGAGCGCCTGCCGGCCGCCGAGGTCGACGAGATCGGTCTGCAGCTCGCCGCACTGGCGGCCAAGCCCACGGCGGGAGCCGAGCACAAGGTGGACGGGCCCGCGTGGCGCGCCGTCCTGAAGACGCACGCGCTCCTCGCGAAACGCCGCGATGCGCAGCCGACCCTCCGCCACATGGCCTCGCTCGCGGTCAACGCGGACCTGTTGCTCGACCTGCAGTGCCTGGCGCAGAGCGACGACGCCTACCCCGCCCTGTACGACTTCGCGACGACCGTGCCGGAGGGTGAGTTCACGCACGACCTGCGCCTGTTCGGCTGGCGCTGCGCGATCTACGGCGACCAGGAGCTGACCGCCACGGCTCGCGAGAACCTCGTGCGCATCGGGCGCGACCGTCACAGCACGGGCACGTACTACACCGAACCGTTCGACCGGGGGTACGAGGCGGGGCAGCTCGAGCTCCAGGGTCAGTTCGAGTGGATGCGGCCCGCTTCCGTCCAGCTCGCCGAGCAGGCACCGAGCGAGTTCGAGCCGAACTGGACCGAGCTTCCGCTCGACGACGAACCCGGTGTCCTCGCGAGCTGGGGTTTCCGGGGCGGTGGCTTCGTGCAGGGTTGGGCCAGGGGAGGCGCGACGCAGCTCGTGAAGCCGAACGACAGCGGCACCGCGCTGACCTTCGCGGTGCCGGGACGGTCCGCCGTGCGGCTCTCGATGAGGGTGCCCGAGGGCTTCGAGATCCGCGACATCCGCGAGGTCCACCTCGTCTTGCAGCACAGTCGGACTCCGCGCCCGTACCAGCCCTACCGCGGACACGCGAACTTCGAGGTGATCGTGGCCGGCGAATTCATCGAGAGCCAATCGGTCCGTCTCGACGAGCCGGGCGAGGACGTCGTCGTGTACCCGATCGAGTTCCTGGAGGCCGGCGACCGGGACATCGTGATCCGGCTCGGCAACGCGACGACCGAGTACCAGCTCGCGAGAGCCTGGCTCGTCGAGCCCGCCGCGCGGACCCTCGCCGGGTCGGCCCCGACCGACGGATCGCAGCGAGTCGTGGACGGAGTCGAGGTCGACCCGGCGCTCGAGACGCCGGGCGGACCGGGCGACCAGGTCGTCGGCGGCCAGTAGCCTGCCGGGGCGTCAGCTGCGGGTCTCGACCTCGGCCGGTGTCGGGGACCCGACCGCGCTCGCTGGCGACGCATCCGACCGCTGCGGCTCCAGCACGACCTGACGGGGCGGAATCCACTTGCTGCGCAGCCAGTTCTGAGCCGGCAGCTCGAACTTGCGCGTCACCCAGGCGGCGAACTTCACCGCGAAGAACGAGGTGAGGACGAAGATCCCGACGAGGTCCAGCGTCGGAACGGTGCGGATCGCGTCCTTGTCCGTCGTCCAGAGCACCAGCACCGCGGCGGGGATCAGCCACACGAAGTGGAACAGGTAGATCGGGTAGATGCTCTGCGAGATCGTCGCGAAGGGCGCCCAGGTCAGGCGCCTCCCCAGGAAGCCCGGCGCGCCCACGGTCGAGTAGCAGCACACGAGCAGCAGTGCCGTGGCACCGAAGCAGAAGATCGGTCGCTGCAGGGCGTTGTAGGCCAACCAGAAGGTCGGGCGATCCGCTCCGTACAGGAACGAGTGCTGGTCGTGGAGCGGCAGGAAGGCGCTGACGACGAGCAGGCCGACCGCCGCCGCGAAGACCGCGTGGGCGCGCTTGCCCGAGGCGAACAGGCGCTGCAGCGCCTCGCCCTGGAAGACGACCAGGTACGCGGCCCACAGTCCGACGAGGAACGGCGTCGCGCGGAACCAGATCAGGTAGTAGAGATCCTGCTGCATGTCGGTCGCGTCTCCGCCGTACAGCAGCGTGTAGAGCGGCGTCTGGTACGCGTCCGGGTGCGTGGCCAGGCCGACGAAGCGCGCCACGACCGAGAGCACGACCAGCACCGCGATGACCAGCTGGGGCCGCCGCGCCTTCACGACGCCGAGGACCACCAGCGGCAGCAGCAGGTAGACCTGCACCAGCAGCTCGAGCGACCAGCCCACGGGCAAGATCGTCTTCGAGTGCAGGATCTTGCTGATGAACAGCACGTTCCAGAGGAACTCGGGTGCGTCGTAGCGCGCGAACGGCGCGAACAGCGCCAGGGCCAGCGCGTACATCGGCAGGATGCGAGACGCGCGCCGGAGCCAGAAGTCGCGCACGCGGATCCCCCCCGTGCGCTTCCACTCCCGCAGCAGCAAGTAGGCGAGCAAGAAGCCCGAGAGGAGGAAGATCACCTCCGAGCCCAGGGCCTGCCACGCGATGTTCAGAACGTCCGGCAGCTCGCGCACGAGCTGATCCACGCCCGACATGTCGCCGTCGTCGTGGTCGGAGAGCACCTTGACGGCGCCGAAGACGGAGTGGAACAGAACGACCAGCAGGATGCCGACCGCCCGGAATCCGTCGACGATCCGGCGGTTGCGTTCTTGATCGAGAAGCATGAAGGATTGCGTCCGAGACGGATCTGGGGAAGCGCGCCGTGGGCAGCCCGGTGCGACGGTGGCCATCCCATCATGGCCGGGGGCGGGACGCTAGCAAGGCCCAGGAGCCGCTCCGGACGACTCCGGGTCGCTTCGGGCGAGTTCGGGGGGCCTCGGGGCGAGGGCTGCCGGACCGAAGGCTCAGAGGTCGTCGACGAATCGCGCGACGACCGCCCGCCAAGCGGCGGGCGCGAGCCGGAGACAGGCCTGGTGACCGACACCCGCGAACTCGTGCAGCCGCGCGGGGCCCGCCAGGGAGTCGACGACGGCGCGCACGTCGTCCGCCCGAACGCGGGTGTCCGCCGCACCGCGCAGCACGAGCACCGGCGCGCGCACGCCGCGCGCCGCGTCGCGCGGGCGATGCTGGAACCCGTCGAAGCCGCGCAGGACCCCGCCCCAGAAGACGAGGAGCTCCGGAAGACCGCGGTTCGGCAGCCCCATCGCGTCGAACCGATGGCGCACGGTGTTCAGCAGGGAGTCGAACGGCGACTCCAGCACGAGCGCGTCGACGGCGAGGCCGAGCTCCCCGACGGCTCGCAGCGCGGCGACCGCGCCCATGGACTGTCCGTACAGGAGCGTGCGGCCCGCGCGCAGCGCGTCGACGACGTCGACGACGTCGCGCGCCTCGCTCCACCCCAGCGTGGTGTACTCCCCCGCGGAGCCGCCGCAGCCGCGGAAGTCGACCAGCACGACGTCCCAGCCGAGCTCGCGCAGCACGAGCGCCTCGCCCAGCAGCGAGTCCCTGGCCTGGCCGTAGCCGGGGAAGAGGAACGCGCGGCCCGCGGGCGTGCGCGGGTCGTCGCCGCTCGGCTCGCGCGCCGCCCGCAGGAGCCAGCAAGCGAGCCGTCCGAGCTCGCCGCGCACCTCCAGCTCCTCGTAGGGCACCGCGTCCGGCGGCGTGCGAACGCGCGGGCGTGGCAGGACGATGCCGGTGGCCAGCGTGCGCAGCTTCGCGCTCCAGCTCAGCTCTTCCGGCGTCGCCGTCGGAGCCTCGGCTCCGTCGACGTACGTGGTCATCGCACGCGCGTGCAGACAGGCCACGGGCTGCACGGCGACGAGGCCGGCGACCGCCAGCCACACCGCGATGCGGACCGCGGCCCGGAGCCGCGAGCGCCGGTGTTCAGGGCTCGAGTGCACCTCGAAACTCGTCGTTCACGATGACTCCCGCATGGAGGACGCCGTGATCGCGCTCATGCTCCCTTTCGCGCCGGCCCGTACAGCTCGATGGTGTTGCCGTCGGGATCGCGCACCGCGGCGTGCAGGCGGCCCTCGGACTCGATCACCGGTCCCTCGCGCACGCCGCCGTGGCGCTCGGCCAGGCGCATCACGGCCTCGACGTCGTCGACCTCGAAGCCGAGCTGGTGCGACGGGAAGTCCACGAAGTCCGTCGCCGCACGGATCGGGACGAACTTCAGGGTGCGGCCGTCGAGCTCGCCGAACATCGAGGTCACGCCGCGCGCGTCGACCTCGTGGAACGAGATGCCGAAGGCTTCGGAGTAGAAGGCGACCATGGCGTCGGTGTGGTGCACGCGCACGGCGATCGAGGCGAGGCTGTACGCCGCGGTCGTCGCGGGCCGCGACGTCGCGCAACCCAGGATCAGCACCACGAGGACCGCGGCGAAGCGCGAAGACGATGAGATCACGGAACCCTCCATTGAACGCCCGGGAACGTCCGGGGACCGTCCGGGAGCGTCCGGAACCGCCCAGGAACAACCGACGCGACCCTGGCGTCGAACTCCCGGCGTGACGCACGCATCCTAGTCCGGCGGGCGCAAGGTCGCGACCACGGGTGGGTCCTGGCCCTCGAACCCCGTGATCTCGAACGGTCCGAGATACAGTCGCGCGGGCGGCTCGGCGTAGCGATCGCGCACGACGAGGCGGTAGCTCCCGGGCACGGCCGACACCCGGAACTCGACCGGTTCCAGGGAGTCGAGTGTCGCCCACGCGTTCCAGACCCGGCGCTCGGCCGCGAAGAGCTCCGCCTCGATGGCGAACGGCCACTCGTGCCCCGCGGGAGCCTCGAGCCTCAGCACGCGCATCCCCGCCGGGCGCAGTGGAACGCGGACCGTGCTCTCCTTGCCGGCGATCACCTCGCCCTGCACCGTGAGGCTCTCCACGAAGTCACCCTCGACGTGGACGTCGAAATGCCCGGGGGGCAGGAGCTCCGAGCGGAACTCGCGGCCGGATCGGGTCAGGCCGACTCCGAGCAGCAGACCGCCGCCGTCGATCTCGACACGGACCCCGCGGGCAACCTCCTCGGAGAGTCCGCTCGCCACGACGCGCAGTACCCCGCCCTGCACGAGCCGCACGGTTCCGAGGTCCACGACCTCCCCGGGTTCGACGCTGGGTTCCCCCAGTCCGACGGCAGGAAAGGACTCGGCCTCGACCTGGACCGTGACATCGCCCGCGGGCACGTTGGCGACGAGGAACCGCCCGTCCGGCCCGGGGCGGGCGCCGCGCCAGATCTTGTGCACCTGGTGCCACACGCCGACGAGCGCGCCGGGACCCGGATCTCCGCGGGGCCCCACGACGATGCCCGCGAGCGAGCCGGTGGCCGGGTCCGGACCGGCGACGACGAGCTCCAGGGGATCGGAGGGGTCGACGTCGCGCAGCACCCGGGCCGGGAACTCGCCCCAGGCGTGCGCAGGGTAGACGTGGACGCGCAGGAGCTCCGCGACCGGGGAGAGCTCGAACGATCCGTCGCGGCGCGTCGCGGTGATCGACTCGTGGCTCTCGTTCGTCCCCTCGGGCCGCGCGGCGACCTCCCAGCCGCCCAGGGGCCGCCCGTCGCCGTCCACGATCCGGCCGTGCAGCCGCCGCTGCTGCCGGAGTCGAGGATCCCAGCGGGTCTCGGACCCGACGACCAGCTCCAGCTCGCCCTCCGCACGGCCGGCCTCCGCATGCGCCGCCTCCAGCTTCACGGTCCCGGCGGGCAGGCCGAGGAGCTCGAAGCGACCCTGCGCGTCGGAGCGCGCGTCCAGGGTCGCGAGCCGCACGTCGGTCCAGCGCACGACCGCGTCCTCCACGGGCCTGCCTTCGACGTCGAGGACGCGACCCGCGACACGCGCGGGCGGCTCGAGCCGCACGGAGAGCTCCGCGTCTCCCGTGACGTCGACGGAGCGATGGCGCGGGGCGAAGCCCGCAGCGCGGACGAGCAGCTCCGCGCGCCCCGGGACCACGGGCGAGAGCGCGAAGCGACCGTCGCGGTCGGTCGGCGAGGTCCGCGTGCCGTCGCCGGCGGTCAGGGACACGGAGGCGTCGGGAACGGGTCGTCCCTCGCCGTCCACCACGCTTCCGCCCAGCGTCACGCCCCGCGCGAGGACGAGGCGGAGCGACAGACGACCCGCGGGAGCTCCGAGGATCGGTCGCAGCGGCGCCACGCCCACGCCGGGCTTCCGCGCGGCGACCCACTGCTCGGCCCGCACGTCCAGGAGCACGGCGCGGCCATCGCCGTCCGTCTGCGCGACGCTCGCTCCGCGCACGGGACGCGCCGCGGGACCGTGACGAACGTCGCCGCGCGTGACGTCGACACTCTCCGACAACCACACGTCGGCGTCCGCGACGGTTCGGCCGGCGTCGTCGACGACGAGGAGCTCCACGTCGATCCCCCGGTCCAGTTCGAACTCGACGCGCGCTTGCGAGTCGGCGCGCACCTCGACGGTGCGGGGCTTCGTCCGCAGGAGTCCCACCTTCACGTCTCCCACGGGCACGTGCTCGAACCGGGCTCGGCCCTCTCCGTCCGTCGGCAGGTAGTCCAGTACGGGCCACGGGACTCCCCGGGCACGCGACTCGACGAACGCGACCGCGCTCGGGACCGCGTCCGCTGCGCGCACCACGACGAGCACGCTGCCCGTCGGCTCGTCCGCAACGACCTGCGGGACCGCGCGCGGCACGCGCGCCTGCGCGGCGAGCGTCGAGGCGAGCTCCTCGGCGGGCGCGGAGCGCGCCGCGCGTCCGCCGGGACTCGCAGGACCTCGGAGGCGCTCGCTCCCGGGGGCGGAGTCTCCCCAGGTCCACGCCGCCGCGACGAGGGCCACGGCGGCGATTCCGCCGAGGAGGAACTTCACGGTGAGAACTCCTTTCGTGAACAGCTTCCAGGTCGAGGGGGCGGTCTGCCGTGTCGCGGCGAGCGCGCCCATCAGTCCGAACCACCCCGCGCGCCCCTCGCACTGCTCGTCCAGCTTGTCGCGCAGCCGTTCGCGCGCTCGCCTCAGGCGCTGCCTCACGGCGGTCGGCGTCGCGTTCGTGCGCGTTGCGATCTCGGCGGCCGGCAGGCCGTGGAAGTAGTGCAGCAGGATGCACGTGCGCGAGCTCTCGTCGAGCTCGAGGACCGCGCGGACGACCCGCTGCTGGAGCTCCACGCGCTGGACGAGCTCCTCGGGCGACGGGAGTCCCGACGCGCCGTCCACGTCCGCGAGCGCGGCGCGCGTCGAGGCGTCTCGCCGCTGGCGGCGCACGCGGTTGGTCAGGACGCGCGCGAGCCAGGGACGCAGGGGACGATCCGCTCGGGGAGCGTGCTCCAGGGCCGCGACGAGCGTGTCCTGGGTCGCATCCTCGGCCTCGGGCCCCGACGCGACCAGGCCCTGCGCCAGCGCCCGCAACCAGCCGGCCTCGGCCAGGAGCTCCTCGTGGGTCGCGAGCCGCGGCGTGGTTCCCATGCCCCCAACATCCGCCACGGGCGGCAGCGTGACGGGGATTCCCGCGGATTTCCCC
>CAYGPA010000009.1:0-18095 GCA_964351535.1 uncultured Planctomycetaceae bacterium | reverse complement strand
TTCTGCGCGCGCGGCAGGCGCTTGATGCGGCGCTCGACCCGCAGCGCGAGCTCGCGCGGTCCGACCTCGTGAGAGAGCACCAGCGCGAGGGGGCCGCGTCCGCGCAGGTACTTGGCCGCGCGCGCGCCGCCGGCCTCGTGCTCGCGCAGGCGGCGCTCGACGTCGGTCGCGATGCCGGCGTAGAGCGTGCCCTGCGCCGTGCGCACGAGGTAGACGTGCCAGGTACTCATGTCGGTTCCCCCGCGGCCGCGGGCAGCCGGGCCAGCGCGCGGTCGTGGACGCGGGCGAGCAGTACCAGCGCGGTCACCGCACCGCTGAGCGCGAGGAACATGTCCCACTGCGTGTCCCACGCATCGCCTTGAGTTCCGAGGAACGACTCCGCGGCCTCTCCGACGAGCAGCGCGGTCCACCACTCGAGCAGCTCGTAGAACGCACTGAACGCCAGGCAGACGCTGACCACGAGCGTGAAGAGCCACTTGCCCGCGCGCAGCGGCGACGTGCGCACGAGCACCTCGCGCGCGAGAATGGCGGGCACGAAGCCCTGCGCGAAGTGGCCCAGCCGGTCGTAGTGGTTGCGCTCCAGCCCGAGCGCCTCCTGGACCCAGAAGCCCGCGGGGACGCGCGCGTAGGTGTAGTGGCCGCCCACGATCAGGATCAGGGCGTGCACGAACAGCAGTCGGTAGAGCAGCGGCGTCAGGGGGAAGCGCGCGCGGGTCGTGACGAGGAGGACGATCCCGATCAGCACCGGCCCGACCTCCAGCCACCAGGTGCCGCGCTCGAGCGGAGCGATGCCCGACACGAGCAGCGCCGCGGTCGTCGCCAGGAGCAGCGCGAGCGGCTCGCGGCGGGCGCCGACCGTCATTCGACGACCTGGACGCCCCGCCAGAACGCGAAGTGGCCCGCGATCTGCGCCGCGGCCTCCTTCGGATCCGGGTAGTACCAGGCGGCATCGTCGTTGCGCTCGCCGTCGACGACGACGTGGCAGTAGCTCGCAACGCCCTTCCAGCCGCACGTCGTGTGCTTGTCGCTGTCGAGCAGGAACTCGTCCTTCACGGACGTGCGCGGGAAGTAGTGGTTGCCGTCGACCTCGACGGTCGCGTCGCTCTCGGCGATGACTCGGTCCTTCCAGATGGCTTTCATGGTCCGTCTTCCGTCCGTTTCTCCTGGGGGGAAGCTCACGTGAGCGTGCAGCGCCACGCGCTCATTCGATGTAGCCCAGCTCGCGGAGCTGGTCGAGATCGCGGGAGTCGAGGGCCTCTTCGTCCTCGCCCGCCTGGTTCGTCACGGCGCGGGGCACGTCGTCCAGCGCAGCGAGGACGGCGCGCGCCTCCGGTGCGAGGTCGCCGTCGGGGTCGAGCGGCGCCTGCTCGAAGGGGTCGGTTTCGAGATCGAAGAGCCGCTCGTGCACGATCCCGTCCTCGACCGCGCGGACGGCCTTCCAGCGGCCCGAGCGCACGGCCACCGACAGGCCGCCCTGCAGCTCGAGGTCCTCCGAGCGCGCGACGGGCGGCGCCCCCCCGGTCGCGGGCGTGGCCAGGAGGTCCGCGCCGGCCGCCGTCGGCGGGACGGGCAGCCCGAGCACGCGCAGCATGGTCGGCATGACGTCGACCGACTCGACGACGCGCTCCACGCGCGTGCCCGCGTCGCGTGCGCCCGGCAGACGCACGATCAAGGGCACGTGGACCTGGTGGTCGAAGAGGCCCTTGCCGTGCAGCCAGCCGCCGTGCTCGAGGAACTGCTCGCCGTGGTCGGACGTGAACACGAAGAGCGCCTGATCGAAGAGCTCGAGCGTCTCCAGGTGCTGCACGAAGCGGCCCAGCGAGTGGTCCATGAACTGGATCTCGCTGTCGTAGAGCGTGCGCACGTAGTCGACCTCGTCCGGCGTCTTCGCGTCGCGGAAGGTCTCCCACGTCAGCGGACCCGCGTAGTCGCTCGGTACCTGGAAGCGCTCCTGCGGGATGTAGGGGTGATGCGGCTCCAGCGTGTGCACGTACACGAACACGGGCTCGTCGCGGTGGCGCTCGACCCACTCGAAGACGGGCTCGGGCAGCACGCCGACGCGCGCGGGCTCGCCGCGATAGCGCGCCGTGAAGTCGTGCAGCTCCGAGAACCCGCGGCCGAGCCCGCGCGCGTGGCCGACGATGCGGTTCGTGTAGAAAGACGCCGTGCGGTAGCCGGCGGCGCGCAGCGTCTCGGCCAGCGTCGGCAGGTCCGCGGGCGCCTTGCGGCGCAGGTGCGGCACGCCGTGCTGCGACGGATACGTCGACGTGAAGATCGACGGCATCGAGACGTTCGTGCGGTTGCCCTGGGCGATGCAGTTCTCGAACAGGAGTCCCTCGGCCGCGAGCCGGTCGAGGTGCGGCGTGGAGGACCTCGCGTAGCCGTAGGCCGGCAGGTGGTCCGCGCGCAGCGTGTCGGCCAGGTACAGGAAGGCGTTCGTCTTGCGCGGCGCGTCGCCCGCGCGCAGCACCGGCTCGCCCCAGCAGGCGAGGACCGCGCCGTCCCCGAGGGCCTCGGCCGAGAGCACGAGCTCGCCGCGGAGTCCGGCCACGGCCGAGAGATCGATCGCGCGCGGCTGCCAGCCGGACGCGGCGTCGCGCTCGAACTCGTCGAGGACGTGCTCGCGGCCAGCGACGATCGCGCGCACGCGCAGGCGCGCGCGGCCGCTCTCCGGGCCGCCGCTGCGCGGCGCCTCGGCACCGGCCCCGACGACGCCGGTATCGAGGAAGAGCCGCGGGTCGGCGGGGAACTCCACGTCGAAGCGCACGTCGCCCGGCAGCGTGTGGAAGAACCCGGTCTGGTACACGCGCCCCAGGCGGATCTCGCTGCGGCCCGCGCCGAGCCGCGCGAGGTCGACGAGCTGCCCGCGCAGCTCGAGCGGCGCCAGGCGCACGGTCCAGCCGTCCTTCCCCACGCGCGGCGCGATGCGCAGCTCCGTGATCGTCCCGTCCCACGCCAGCTCGCCGCGCAGGTCGACGGCGAAGGTCTGCAGGCCCTGCACCGGCGCGCCGACGACCTTGCGCCCGACCTCGCCCCGCTCGTTCTTCCACGTCAGGCGGACGCGCGAGTACGTGTGCTTGGCACCCGTGTCGATGCGCAGCAGGAGCTCCTCCACGAGCGAGGCGTCGACGCTCCAGTCGGCGGGCGAGACGACCTCGCCGCGCTGCTCGAGCTCGAACACCAGGAGATCGCCTTCGTGGCGGATGTTCGTGGCTCCCTGGAAGCGCCACAGCGCGAGCTCGCGGGTGTCGGCGCGCATCCCGGGCTGCGCGAGGTCGACCGCCGCGCCCTCCAGGCGCGCGGCCTCCTCCGCGTCCCCGAGGAAGAGGTGCCCGGGCACCTGCAGCGGTTCGCGCTCGGGCTCGCCGCACGCCCCGAGGAGCAGCGCGAGCACGGCCGCGGCGCGCAGGCCGCTCCGTCCGACGTTCGATCCGGACCGCATGCCGGACATGATGGACGCTGCGCGCCTCAGTACCAGCGCCAGTCCGACTCCAGCTCGCGGCGCCAGGCCTCGCGCAGCGCTTCGTCGCCCGCGAGGAGGCGCTCGCGCGTCGCCTCCGGCGGTGCGGGCGCCAGCAGGGCGAGCTTGGCCTGGACGGCCTCCCGCAGCGCGGGCGACGGCGCGTCCAGCAGGTGCCACAGCGAGAGCGAGTCCTCGCGGCGCGCGGTCTCGATCAAGCGCCGCACGCTCGCGGGGTCGGGCGCGGGATCGAACTCGACCTCCCGCAGGGCGCGGACGAACTCCGGGTCGGCGTCGAAGAAGCACGGCGTGTCGGGCCCCCGCCCGGGATCCGCGCGACAGCCCGCGCGCGCGGGGACGAGGACCTTCCGGCCCGCGGTCTCGAAGGCGACGCGGCCGGTCTGCACGGCGAGGTGGACGACGCCGCCGTCGCCGACCTCCAGGTCGTACTCGCAGCCGAGGTCGACCGTCAGGCCCGCCGGCGTGCCGACCTGGAAGAGCCGCGGGCGCGCGAGGATCCGCGCGTGGATCGAGCCGCGCTCCAGGTAGAAGCGGTGCGCGTCGTCCTCCCGATCGTCGACGCGCAGCCGCGAGCCCGGCCGCACCGTCACGCCGCCCAGGTCCGCGACCTCGAGCCAGGCCTCGGTGCGGACGTCGGTGACCAGCTCGTCCCCGGCCACGACGCGCGCGACGCCCGCGAGGCCGTCGACCGCGTACCCGTCGCGACCCGCGCGCCAGAGGAACGTCGCGGACCACGCGACGAGCACGACGGCCGCCGCGGCCAGCGCGAGGCGCGGCACACGACGCGCCGGCAGGCGAGTCGACTCGTCGCGGTAGCGCTGCGTCCCCAGCAGGCGCTCGAGGCGCGCGGTCTCCGCGTCCGGACGACCGCTGCCGTCCCAGAGGTAGTCCTCGTCGAAACTCTGCCGCGGGTCGTTCACGCGTCCACCCCCAGGCGCTCGCGCAGGAGCTTCATCCCGCGGCAGAGATTGACGCGCACGGAGCCGGGAGTCATGCCGGTGCGCGCGGCGATCTCCGGTCCGGGCAGGCCCTCGACGAGGCGCAGCGCCAGCGTCTCCCGGTAGGCCTCCGGCAGCGTGCGCAGCACGGCCAGCACGCGCTCGGCCTCCTCGCGGCGCTCGTCGGCCGCCGGGCCGTCGACCGGCTCGTCCGCGATCGGCTCGGCCTCGAGCGCCTCGACCGGCGCCCGCGCCCGGTGCGCATCGCGCCCGACGTTGCGCGCGATCGTCGCCAGCCAGCCGCCGATCCGCGCGGGGTCGTCGAGCGTGCCGATCGAGCGCAGCGCGCGCACGAAGACGTCCTGCACGAGATCCTGGGCCTCCTGGTTCGGCACGATCGAGATCAGGATGCCGTGGACCGCGGGAGCGTAGCGCCGGTAGAGCTGCGCGAACGCGCGCTCGTCCCCGCCGCGCGCGAGTCGGGCCCAGCGCGACTCCCGTGGGCGCGCGCAGAGCCCGTCGCCCCGGACTTCCTCGCCGCCTTCGCTCGCACCACCCGCCTCACGGGGGCGCGTCCGCGGACCGGACAGGGACAACGCCCCCTCGCCCGCGATCACGGCGCCCTCCCCTGCTCCACTCGGCGGCGTCTGCGCCATGCCCCGATGTTCGCGCCGTCGGTGCCGCGTGCGAAGGCCTTCGCGGGCGATTCCTCGCACCCTGGCCTGGACCCCGCGGTCCCGCCGGTGGTCGCAACATCCGCCCGGACGAGGACTTGGGTCGGGGAATGGGCTCTCATGGGCGCTGGGGCGGAACTCCGCCCTCCACGGGACGGGGCGCGGGCCGCGGCGTTAGCGTCCGATTTCGCACCCTTCTCGACGGCTCGCCGGCACCCCACCGCCGTTTAGACTGAGGCTTGGCCCCCCTACTGGAATGACCGCCATGACTGGATTCGTCGTCTTGAGCACCGGCCTCCAGGGCCGCGTCCGCGCCGCTGGTTCGGCCCTCGCCGAGGGCGTCGACCTCGGCGTCTTCGAGGCCCTCGGCGGCCGCGTCTCGCCCGCCGGCACGCGCCGGCGTGCGGCCGAGGAGCTCTCCGAGAAGCTGATCGCGCTCCTGGGGGACAAGGCACCGGGGACGACGGTCGGCCTCGTGGTCCCCGATCCCGGCGACCGCGAGGTCCTGATCTCCGTCGCGGAGGTCCTCGAGTCCTACGGGTTCGTTCCGGGCATCCTCGCGCCGCGTACGGCCCTGGCCCGCGAGGCCCTGCGACGCGCCAACCAGACCGTCGGAGCGGCCACCTGGTTGCTGGACGCCTCGGCGGCCGGCTTCACCGTGTTCAGCCTCGACGGCGCCAAGCGGATCGCCGTGCGCCAGGACCTCGACCAGCTGTTCGAGTACCGGCGCACCGTCGTCGCGGCGGCCTTCAAGGCCGAGCACCGCGTCGACATCAAGCAGGTGGGCGGCACCCCCGATCGCATCGACGCGTGGCTCGAGGAGCTGCAGCGCAGCGGGCGCCTGGAGTCGGAGCAACACGTCGAGTGGAAGTCGACCGAGGGCACGAAGCTGCCGCTGCGCTCGCAGGCGCTCTCGAAGGCGCTCGAGAGCGTGCACGGCTCCGCGGTCCTCGCGATGGAGACCGCTTGCCTCGAGGCCCTGACCGAGCGCGCCGGTGCCGTCGTGGTCTCGGGATCGGTCGACGCCTGGTTCCACATCGGTCCGAAGCTGCGCCGCGCGCTGCCGAACACGTACGTTCACATCCTCGAGGAAGACGAGGAAGCCGTGCTGATGGAGGGACTCTGGGACCGCATGGGCGAGCCCGGGTCGAACAAGGTCTGGCTCCTCGCCGCCGGTGGCGACGCGCCGTCCGACGCGCTGAACTGGGACCCGCTGCCGCGCGCCGCCGCGGCCGCCGCCGCGCCGGCTCCTGCCGCTGCCGCTCCCAAGGTCGCCGCTCCCGCTCCGAAGCCGGCTCCGGCCGCCGCGGCGGCTCCGCCGCCTCCCCCGGCTCCGGTGGTCGTCGCACCGCCCGCGCGCTCGCGGACTCCGATCTACGCGGGCATGGCCGCGCTGGCCGCCGCGCAGATCCTGATGCTGCTCGGCTTCTACGGACGCGGTTCGTCCGAGGCCGAGGAAAGCGTCGACGAGCTGCGGGCGGAGCTCGCGTCCCTGAGCAGCGATCTCGACGGCACGAAGGAGCAGCTCGCGCAAGCCGTGGAGGTCAAGGACACGCTGCAGCGGGATCTCGAGCGCATGGACCTGGCGCTCCAGGAGCAGGCGAATTCCTCGCCGGCACTCGTCCAGGAGTCGCTGGGCACCCTGCGCACGGATCTGGACGCGGTGCAGGCTAGCCTCGAGACGCAGAACGCCGAGCTCGTCGACCTGCCGGTGACGGTCGCCGGCGTGGTCAGCCGCCTCGACGGCGTCGAGACCTCGCTCGCCGGCCTGCAGACCGAGGTCGCCGCCGTCGACGAGCGCTCCGTGGCGCGCCTGGCCGTGCTCTCTCAGACGATCGACGGACTCGACCAGCGCGTCGCGCGCGTCGACGACCACGCGCTCGTCCTCGCCGAGCTCACGGCGCTGTCCGCGGCGGCGCCCGACCCCGGGGACGTGCGCACGGGCAACCTGATCGACGCCAGCGCGCTGGCCGAGCTGACCGAGCGCATCGACCGCACGGAGACCGGGCTCGCCGAGCTGCGCGGCAACTTCCAGGAGCCCGACGACAGCACGGTGCTCGAGTCGCTCCTCTACCCCGACGTCTCGTCCCAGCGCATGCGCGTCTTCAACGACGCGCAGACGCGCATCGCCCGCCTGGGCGAGGACAGCGAGGGCCACGGCTCGATGAAGCTCTACAACGACGTCGGCGAGTACAGCGTGCTCCTCGGCTCGGGCCAGGGCGGCGACGCCGGCTTCGTCGGCACCTACGGTCGCGACGGCCAGGAGCTGTTCGTGGCGACCAGCCACGCGAGCTCGGGCGCGGCGCACGTGGCGCTGAACAACAAGGACGGCCGCCGGCGCATCGCGATGACGACCAACAGCAACGACGACGCCGTGCTGTGGCTCTTCAACCGCGACGGCAAGGTCGTCGAGGTCATCGGCGGCGGCGGAGACCTCGCCGAGGCCGTGCGGCCCGCGGAGGGCGCCGAGCTGCGGCCCGGCATGGTCGTGCGCTCCGTCGGCGCCGACGCCGACGGCCCCCTCGTCGTCCCCGTCGACTCCGCGGCCGATCCGCGCGCGATGGGCATCCTCAGCGGGGCCGGCGAGCTGATGCCCGCCATCACGTTCAACCGCACCAACGCCGCGGGCGAAGAAGCGGTGGCCCTGGCCGGCCAGGTCTACTGCCTCGTGGACGCGACCCGGCACCCGATCCAGCCCGGCGACATGCTCGTCAGCGCGGAGCTCGCGGGCCACGCGCAGCGCGCCGACCCCGAGGGCGCCCCCCAGGGCGCCGTGCTCGGCAAGGCCGTCGAGGGCCTGGAAGCGGGCACGGGCTTGATCCGCGTGTGGATCGGCTCGCGCTGATCCCGCGCGTCCGAGACCCGCGCTCGAGCGGCTCGACCGCCCGGCGCGGTCGGGCTCAGTCGGACAACAGCGCGAGTTGCCGTCCGGCGCGCTCGACGAGCTCCCTCGCTCGCGCCGCGTAGACCGACTGCGGATCGAGCCGGAAGGCGCGCCCCGCGTGGTCGCTCGCGGCGAGCAGGGCCTTTCGCTCCGCGCTCTCGTCGCCGCGCGCCCGGGCGAGCTCGGCGTGCTCCTCCTCGCAGCGCGCGAGGAAGTAGTGCGCGTCGATCAGCGTCGGGTCCAGCTCGACCGCGCGCGTGATCTCCGCGCGCGCGGTGGCGAGGAGCTGGGCGTCGCGCGCTCCGGTCCGGGCCTGTTTCGCGGCCTCGCGGCGCAGCGCGAGCATGCCGAGGTTGAAGTGCGCGGTCTCGTAGTCCGGGTCGGCCGCGAGCGCGGCGTTCAGCGCCTGCTCGGCCTCGCCCAGCCGCCCCAGCTCGGTCAGCGAGAGCGCGGCGTTGTTCTGCGCCAGCGCGACCTTGTCCGCGCGGGTCGCGCGTTCGACCGCGGCCTGGAACGACTCCAGCGCCTCGGCGTGCAGGCCGCGCTCCTGCTGCGCCATGCCCAGGTGGTGCCACGGAAGCGAGTTCTCGGACGCGCGCTCGACCGCGGCGCTCCACAGGCTCAGGTTGTCCTGCCAGATGCGGCCGCGCACGATCGTCGCCGCGCCGCCGACCGCGATCAGCAGCGCGACCGCGCCGAGCGCGGGGACTCGTCGCGCGGGCGGAGTCGCCGCGAGCAGCCAGCCTGCCGCGAGCGCCGGAGCGAACGACGGCAGGTAGAGGTAGCGCTCGGCGAGCGGCGTCTCGGAGATGCTGCGCACGGCGATCGCGAGCGAGGGCGCGAGCGTCACCCCGAACCAGGCCCACGCGAGGAGCGGAACCCCGTGGCCGCGGCGCAGCGCGCGCAGCGCCAGCGCGAGCAGGACGAGCCAGCCGCCGACGCCGAGCACGGCGGCCCACGTCGGCGGAAACTGCGTCACGAAGTGCGACTGCCGCAGCGGAAGGAGCCCGAGGCCCAGGTAGTACGCCGCCGAGCCGGCCGCGCGGCGCAGGAGCTCGCCCGCGCCCGCCTGCAGCGAATGTCCGTAGGCCGCATCCGAGACCGTGCGCAGCGCGAAGTAGACGACCGTGGCCGCCGCGAAGCCCGCGTGCAGCACCCAGGCCGCGGCGTTCGCGCGCAGGGCCGACGGCCGCGCGCCGTCGGGTCGCGGCGCCAACCAGAGCAGCGCGGGCAGCGCGAGCCACAGCGCGAGACCGACCTCCTTCGACAGCACCGCGCCGAGATACCCCAGCACGGCCGCCGCGAGGAAGAGCGGCGCCCGGCCGTCGCGCCAGCGCAGCGCCGCCCACGCCGCCGGCAGCGCGAAGAACGTCGCGACGGTGTCACTGCGGCCCGTGATCCAGCACACCGACTCGATGTGGATCGGGTGGACCGCGAACAGCGCTCCGGCGGCGAGCGCTCCGAGCTCCGGCGCGCGGCCCGGCCGGTCGAGGAGCAAGCGCCGCGCGAGCACGGCCGCCCAGACGGAGTTCCAGGCGTGGTACAGCACGACCATCGCGTGCGGCCCGACCGTGGCGCCGCGGCCGAAGAGCGCCTGGTCGAGCAAGTAGCTCAGCACGACCATCGGCCGGTAGTAGTCGAGCGACCACTGGTGCAGGTCCATCGGCGGCAGGAACACGTCGCGCAGCGTGCGGAACGCGACCATCTGCCGCGCCTGGACGATGCCGTCGTCCCAGACGAACTCGCCCGACGTCGCGGCCGCGTAGACCGCGACCGCGAGCAGTGCGGGGACGAGGAGCCAGGCGACGCGCCTCACTCGGGCTGCTCCGCGGTCGAGGGGTCAGGGCGGTCGGCGACGACGATGACGTTCTCGCCGAAGCGCGCGGGCAGCAGCGGCCGGCCGGCGAGGCAAGCCAGCGCCGGGGGGCCGAGGAAGATCGGCGCCTGGGCCCAGGTCGGCAGCCAGGTCAGGTACGGCAGGTCCCAGTGGCCGTCCGAGAACTCGCGCGCGATCTCGAACCCGGCCGCGCGCGTCAACTCGAGCCAGCGCTCCGGCGCGAAGAGCGAGCAGTGCGTGGGGTCGCCGAGTGCGTACCAGTCCGCGCCCTTGCGGCGCGCGCCGAGCGAGTCCGTGTTGGGCACCGCGAAGAGCAGCGTGCCGCCGGGGCGCAGCAGCTCGTGCGCGCGCGCCAGGATCCCGGACGGGTCGGGAACGTGCTCGAACACGTAGCGCGCGAGGACGACGTCGAAGCTGGCCGCGGGGAACGGACTCGCGGTGCAGAGGTCCACGACCTCGCAGCGCGCCCGCGGTGCCGTCTTCGCGCACTGCTCGATGGCCCAGGGCGAGAGGTCCGTGCCCGTCGCGTCGAAGCGCTCGTGCAGGAAGCCGAGCACGTGCCCCGGACCGCAGCCGATCTCGAGCAGCCGCCGACCGCCGTTGCGCCGCAGGCACCAGGCCGTGAGCCGCGCGTACATGCGCGCCGACCACCAGGACATTCCGAAGCGGCGGAGCCGGCCCACGCCCATGGTCTCGCGATAGTAGGCCTCGTCGTAGGTGTCAGACGGGCTCGCCATCGACGACCTTTCGGAACAGCTCCTCGTACAGCGCCGGCGTCTCGCCGAGGTCGAGCAGGTGGAAGATCTCGTCGGGCGTGCGCGGCTCGAACCGGCCGCGGTAGACGACGTCCTCGATCGCCGCGGCCAGCGCGTGCACGTCACGGCGCGGTACGACGCACCCCATCCCCGTTCGCTGGACGACCGTGCGCACCCCCGGCAGGTCCGTGGCCACGACCGGCGTCCCGGCGAGCATGGCCTCGACCTGCACCATGCCGTAGGCCTCGAGCGGATCGATCGAGGGCAGCGCCAGGACGTCGATGAAGCCGTAGAACGCCGCGAGCTCCTCGTCGCTGAGGCGGCCGACGAAGCGCACGCGCTCCTCGGCGCCCGACAGGTAGCGCATCAGACTGCTCTTCACGCTGCCGCCCGCGACGTGCTGGTAGTCGCCCGCAACGACGAGGTAGACGTCGTCGTGCTGCTTGCAGAGATCGCGAAACGCGTGGATCAGGAAGTCGAGGCCCTTCTCGTACACGATGCGCCCGACGAACCCGATGGTCTTCGCGCCGGGCGGAACCTGGGCGCGGTGCTGGAAGTAGTGCTCGTCGATCGCCTCCGAGGGAGGGTCGGGCCGCGGAATCGGCGGCGGGATCACGACGGTCTTGTCGAGGAAGTGCCGCAGGACGCGCGTGTTCGCGGCGTAGTCGAACGACTGCGAGACGACGACGCGCGAGCGCCGCAGCGCGCTGCGGGCCGCCGCGAAGATGGCCGCCTCGAGCCCCCGCCCGAGCCATCCGCGGTCGTTGAGACGCACGTCGCAGTGGTACGTGATCACGGTCTTGCGCCCGGCGAACAGCGCGATGGCCGCGGCCTCGGCCATGGGCATGTGCACGTTGACGACGTCCGCGCCGCGGGCCGCGCGCAGCACGGCGGGCACGAAGCCCGGCATGATCGCGCCCTTGTCGAGCCGGAACCAGAACGGGACCCGGCGCACGCGCACGCCGCGCACGACCTCCTCCGGTTCGAGGGCCTGGTCGAAGCGACTGGTGACGATCGTGACCTCGTGGCCGCGGGCGACGAGCCCCTCCGCCAGCCGCCGGGTGTAGACCGACAGGCCGCTGAGGTAGGGGTCGTAGTAGTAGAGGGCGACGACGATCTTCACGGTGAGCGGGCGCGCGAGCGCCTGGAGGACTGCGTACGGGCGCGCAGGCCGAAGCCTACACCCCGCCCCTGGCGGATCGGACCCCCCCGGGGGGAAGACCGTGCGGCGCCGCGGGAGTTGCGCTCTCCGCCGGAGATTTTTCTGCGCGCGGCCCGCGCGGTCGCGGCCCGGCGCTTCGTCACCCGCCTCGCCGCGTCAGTCGTTCTCGAGCGGCAGGTCGATGCCCCGGTCGCGCGCGCAGCGTCGGGCCTCCTCGTAGCCCGCGTCCGCGTGGCGCATCACGCCGGTGCCCGGGTCGTTGGTGAGGACGCGCTCGACCGCCTCGGCCGCCTCGGGCGTGCCGTCGGCCACCGTCACCTGGCCTGAGTGCAGGCTGTAGCCCATGCCCACACCGCCGCCGTGGTGGAACGAGACCCAGGAGGCTCCCGAGGCCACGTTCAGCATGCAGTTCAGGAGCGGCCAGTCCGCCACCGCGTCGGTCCCGTCGAGCATGCCCTCCGTCTCGCGGTTGGGCGACGCGACCGAGCCGCAGTCCAGGTGGTCGCGGCCGATCGCGATCGGGGCAGAGATCTCGCCCGTGCGCACCGCCTCGTTGAACGCCCGACCGGCCTTGGCACGCTCGCCGTAGCCCAGCCAGCAGATGCGTGCGGGCAGGCCCTGGAAGGCCACGCGCTCGCGAGCCATCTGGATCCAGCGCATCAGCGCCTCGTCTTCGGGGAACAGGCGCTCGATGATGCGGTCGGTGACGGCGATGTCCTCGGGGTCGCCGGACAGCGCGCCCCAGCGGAACGGGCCCTTGCCCTCGCAGAACAGCGGACGCACGTACTTCGGGACGAAGCCCTCGAAGTCGAACGCGTTCGCGAGGCCCGCCTCGAGCGCGTGACCGCGCAGGTTGTTGCCGTAGTCGAACGTGTCGGCGCCGCGCGCCTGCAGCTCGATCATGAGGCGGCAGTGATCCTTCATCGTGCGGAACGACTCGCGCTGGTACTGCTCGGGGTCGGCCGCCCGCAGGCGCAGGGCCTCCTCGAGCGTGCACCCATCGGGCACGTAGCCGCCCAGCGGATCGTGGGCGCTGGTCTGATCGGTCAACACGTCGGGGACGACGTCGCGCTCGAGCAGCCGGCGCAGGAGGTCCGTGGCGTTGGCGACGACGCCGATCGACCTGGCCACACGGTCCCGCTTCCATTCGAGCGCGCGGTCGATGGCCTCGTCCAGGTCGTGCAGCATCACGTCGCAGTAGCGCGTGTCGAGGCGCTTCTGGATGCGCGTGGCGTCGACGTCCGCGGCGAGGCACGTCCCGCCGTTCATGGTCGCGGCCAGCGGCTGCGCGCCGCCCATCCCGCCCAGCCCGCCGGTCACGACCAGGCGCCCCTCGAGGCTGCCCCCGAAGTGTCGCTTCGCGGCGGCGGCGAACGTCTCGTACGTGCCCTGGAGGATTCCCTGCGAGCCGATGTAGATCCAGCTGCCGGCCGTCATCTGGCCGTACATCATCTTGTTCTCGGCCTCGAGCTTGCGGAAGTGCTCCCAGTTGGCCCAGTTCCCGACCAGGTTCGAGTTCGCGATCAGCACGCGCGGACTGCGCGTCGTCGTGCGGAACACGCCCACGGGCCGACCGGACTGCACGAGCAGAGTTTCGTCGGGCGCGAGGCGGCGCAGGGTGCGAACGATCGCGCGAAAGCTCTCCCAGTCGCGCGCGGCCTTGCCGCTGCCGCCGTAGACGATCAGGTTGTCGGGATCCTCGGCGACCTCGGGATCGAGGTTGTTCATCAGGAGCCGCAGCGCGGCCTCGGCGGCCCAGGTCGAGCACGTGCGCTCGGAGCCGTGCGCGGCGCGCTGGGGGCCGATCGGAACGTCGGTGGAGGAGCTTGCGGTTGCGGAAGTCACCGGACTGGGATCCATGCGGTCTCTTCCCCTCGGAGCAGGGGCCTGACGGGTCGTCGCGCCTTTGGCGCGTGCGAGATGGCGACGCGGCGTTCGCCTCGGCTCGTTTTCTACACGACGGGGCGGATTCCGTCGCTCCGCCGCGCCGAACCCGGGGCGCTCTCGCAGCTCTCTGCCCAGCTCCAACTTCTTCTCGAACAAGGACTTGCGACGTCTCGCCATCCGCCCGGCAGTCGCCCTGACGACCGCGGACGCCGCCGCCGCGACGAAGGTGCGGCGCGCGCCTCGACCCCCGTGGGCAGCTTGGCCCTGTCGAGCCCCTCGGCTAGAGTCGCCCGGGGTCACGAACGAACTCTGCCCCCACTCGAGCCCCGGCCATGCCCAGCATCTTCACCAGGATCATCGCGGGCGAAATCCCGTGCCACAAGCTGTGGGAGGACGACCACCATCTGGCCTTCCTCGACATCCGCCCCGTGCAGCCGGGCCACACCCTCGTGATCCCGAAGCGCGAGGTCTCCTACCTCTTCGACCTCGAGCCGGCCGAGTACGCACGCCTCTGGGAAGCCGTCCGCCACGTCGCCGACCGCCTGAAGCGCGCCACGTCGTGCGAGCGCCTCGTGATCTCGGTCGTCGGCTGGGAAGTCCCCCACACCCACGTCCACCTCGTCCCGACCAACGACATCTCCGACTTCGGCTTCCCCGGCCCCTGCGGAATGGAGGCCGAGGCGATCGCCGACCTGGCGGTGGAACTCGCGCCGGCGTTCGCGGAGGAGCCCGACCGGTGAGCGGCAGACGATGAACCCGGCGCTCTCCGCCACCGTGTCGGCAGCGAGTCTCGTGCTTGTGATCGCGTTGACCGCAGGTGGAGAGGGTTGGCTGGTTCCGCCGTTCCCGAACGAGCCGACAAGGCTCCGCGAGAGCCGGCTTCGCATCGATGCACTGCTCTCGGACGTGGCCGAGCTGCAGCTTCGCGAAGCACTCGCGAAACCGAGGCGTAGCGGACAGCCACAGGCCGCAGGAGAAGGCCCGGGGAGAGACGCTGCGCTCCTCGACGCTCTCGAGGAACGCATTCGGCGCCGGGAATCCCGCGCGCTGCTGCAGCCCGAGCTCCTCGTCGAGGACGATCTTCGCCGCGTGCGCTGGGGAGTGCCTCCGGACGACTTGGCGGATCTGGTCTACACGCTCGACTGCTTGCGGGAGGCGATCCTCGACGCTCGTCGCCCGCTGGAGGAGCGCATCACGGCGTATGCCGCACTGCGCCACCTCCCGAGCTCCGTCTTCTCCTCAGAGATGCAAGCGACGTGGCTGCGCGACATTCGCCTCGCGGACACGGGCCAGCGACAAAGCATGGTCTACGCCATCAACGGCGTCTCCGGCAATGCGGGGATCATGGCCGAGTTACTGCACCTCGCCCGCTTTGATGACAACTCCTCTGTTCGCGTTGGTGCGATCCGCGGCCTGGAGCAGTACCTGGAGCACGAGCAAGTTCGAGCAACCCTCGAGCTGCTGCACCGCACGGCGAACTCGCTGAGCGTTCGAACTCAGGCTGGGCGAACCCTCTACGGACGTCGCCGGGACGACGACTGAGGATCATGGCACCTTCGCGGCTCTCTTACCTGTCGCTGCTGCTCTCCGGTGGCGCCCTGCCCGTCGCCGGCTACGCCGCATGGGATATGCGCACGACGGCACGGGAGACCCGGCGAATCGCTGTCGAGGACCCGGCAGAAGACCTGTTGTCGGCGCGGCTCGCGGAGCTGGAGCAGAGCCTGGAGGTCCTCGAGCGGTCCACACTGGATCGTGGCACAACGCGGCGCGAGGCGCTGCAGCAATCTCTGCGCGAGACCAATGCGCAGACAGACCGCCTGACGGAACTCGCGGACCGGGTCGAGCGGCTGGAGCATGGGCAACGGCCGGACCTCGCGCACATCGACGGTCCGCGCGAGGCCCAGGGAGACTCTGCCCTCGCGAAGCTCGAGGAGGAGCTGCGCCACACGTCGATCGAAGAGGCCCTGGCGCGCTACCGCGCACAGTTCCTGGATCCAGCGGTCGACGACCTCATGCGCCTCGAGACGCTGCGGATGCTGCACCTGTTCCCCGAGGAGTACGATCCGGTCGACACGGCCGTCGTCGATGCCACCCTCCGCTTGGCCCAGCGGTCGCCCACCGAGAAGACAAGGGACCGCGCTATCAGCATGCTGCGCGACACGACCGACGAACGCGTCGTCGACCCCCTGCTGCAAGTCCTCGCGAGCGATCCGTCTCCCACGGTCCGCGGCCGCGCGGCGCGAATCCTGGGGGGCTTTCTTCAGCTCGACAGAGTCGATCGCTCACTGCGCACGGCTCTCGGAGTCGAGACCGATCCGAACGCGCAGGCTCACATCCGCGCCGCGCTGGGTCTCGTTCGGAAGGGCAAGAACTAGGAGCCTGTCCGAGTGGAGTGTGTCCCGAACTCTGCCGGAATCGAGTGCGGCCGAGTTGCGGTGTCCGCGTGCCGGCCCGGCACTCCGTGAGCCCATTGCCCACGTTCTCGATTCGGGCGGAGTTCCAAGCGGCCTTCTGCGACAACTCCGCGAAGATCGAGCGCTGGATTCGCAACCGTTCGTGCTTTGTCCAGTCCTCTGGGCATGAAGCGAAGTAGACGACTCGAGCAGCTCAGGTTGGATCGCGGGCAGTGGGGTGGGTATCGCCCGGGTGCGGGGAGGCCTCGTTCCGGGGCGGCCGGGGTTCCCCACCGACCGCGGGCAGAGTTTCGGGAGCGATTCCCGCTGCACGTCACGCTGCGCCTTCGCGGAGGCCTGCCCAACCTGCGACGCCCCGCGCCCCATCGGGTGCTCGTCCGGTCGCTGATGAGGGGGTGTGAGAAGCGCGGGTTTCGCGTGACGGAGTACTCGGTGCAGAGCAACCACGTGCACATGATCGTCGAAGGCTCGGATCGTGTCCGGATCGCCCGCGGCGTGCAGGGGTTGTGCGTGCGGATCGCCCGGGGACTGAATCGTCTGTGGTCGCGCCGGGGAACGGTGTTCGCGCATCGCTACCACGACGTCGTGCTGCGCACGCCGCGGCAGGTCCGGAACGCACTGCTCTACGTTCTGCAGAACGGTCGCAAGCACGGCTCGCGGTTCGCGCGGACGGATCCGTTCTCCTCGGGTCCCTGGTTTCGCGGCTGGACGCGGAAGGTGGCGTCACCGGGAAGGACGCGGCCGACGGCGACGGCGCGCACCTGGTTGCTCACGCGCGGCTGGGAACGGCATGGACTCCTGAACTGGAGTGAGAGTCCGCGCGCGGGATGAACCGCGACTCGTGCGCCGTTCGGGCGCGTGCTCTTCGCGGCTCGCACGGGAACGGACAGCCGACGGCAGCGACCGCGAAGGACACCGTGGCGCCGAGCCCCGGGAATCTACGGTGCGAGCGGGCCGCCGACGGCGGCGAGGGCGGCGGTCACGCGGTCGCGCAGGTTCGCGAGGCGCGGGTCGCCGTCCGCTGCGGCGGGGGGCAGAGTTTCGAGCAGCTCGGTGAAGATCGTGGCGAGGGCCTCGGGACGCAGGTCGGCGACGGCTTCGGGGCCCTTCGAGACCTGGAGCGAGCGCGCGCGGCGGGCGTCGGGCGGGCGCACGTAGAGGATCTCGACGTCGCAGCCGGGTTGGCCCCAGGCGCGGCGGTCGGCGAGGGGTTCGATCTCGGACTTCGTGAGCTCGAGCAGGCGGGCCGTCGAGCCCTCGGGCAGAGATACGCGGGCGGGGTTGCCGCGGCCGACCCAGAGCTCGTCGCCGGCGGTCCAGCGCAGGAAGTACTCGCCGCGGCGGCAGGAGCGGATCTCGAGGCCCAGGACCTCGTCGCCGCGGCCGCCGACGGCGCGCGCGATCGCCGGGACCTCGGGGAGCTCGGCCTGGGCGCGCTCGGTGGCCGCGCGGCGCAGGGCGGCGAGCGCGGCAGAGTTCTCGGGGGCGTCCGCCGGCTTCTCGGGATCGTAGCCGTGTCGACCGCCGAGGCGATCGCCCAGTAGACGCAGCACCTCGTAGCGCGCGAGCTTGCCCGAGGGCACCTCGAACCAGTGGTCCTCGCGCTCGAGATCCTCGAGGAGCCAGGCGAGCGCGTCGTGGTGGCCGTGGCGGTCGAGCAGGTCCGCGGCGACGCGGCGCACGCGGTCGTCGGGGTCCTCGAGGCGCGCGCGCACGGCAGAGATCGCGACTTCGCTGGAGAGCGCGTCGGGTGCGTCGAAGCCGCCCACCGCGGCCGCGCGCACGGCGGCCAGCGGGTCGGCGAGCAGGGCAGTGAATCGTTCGCGCTCGTCCGCCTGCACCGTGCTCGCGAGCGAGCGCGCGGCGGCGGGGCGCCACGGAAAATCGGGGTTCTCGAGCGCCGACCAGAGCCGCGCGCGCAGGCGCTCGTCGTCGAGGCGGCCGAGCACTTCGATCAACTCGCGGCCGAGGCCCGCCAGGCCCTCCGGGCTTTCGGCTTCGGCCAGCACGCGCTCCGCGGCCGGCGCGCCGAGTGCGGCGAAGCGCTCCGCGGCCTGGGGGCG